>NZ_JBSQAW010000001.1:0-245498 GCF_053851555.1 Mycoplasma sp. 3398
TTTATATCAAGTTAATCGTTCCTCTAATTCGGATTTCCTTTCATTTATATGATCTAAATCTTGCATTAATGATTCATATTCTTTTCGAACTTCTTCCAATTCCTTTTCTTTTTCAGCAAATTGCTCGTGTACTTTTTCATGCTTAGGTCTGAGAACAAATTTTATATAACGACTAAACTCTGCTGCCGTTTCCTTAGCGGCAATGTGCTCATTAACTGCCTTTATAAGTTGTTCATTCATGTTTTTTAATTTTTCGCTAGCTATAACTAATTGTTTATCAGATTCTTGCTTTGCTAGTTCATTTTTTGTTATGGCTTCCTGTTTTAAGAATATATCGTTTTCTTTTTGTTTAATTCTTTTCTTTATTTGTTCTAAATCAGATGCCACATTTAATCTATTTTGAGTATTTTGATCTAATAACTTCTTAGATTTTTCAAGTTGTAGTGAGGTATTTGCAAGTTTTATATCTAAATTACTAATTTCATTCTTAAATTGTTTAATAGTTTGATTAAGACTAAAATCTCTGCTAGATAATTCACCTATTTCTTGATTAGTTAAATCAAGATTTTTAATTAAATCTTTTTGTTTAATTTTAGTGTTATTTAATGTATGCTGTGCTTTTATTAGTATTTTCTTTGCAACTTCAATCTCTTGTTCCTTTTGTTTAATAATCGAAATCCTATTATTTAATAAATTTTGATTTTTATTAACTAGTGAAACATAAGTTAATGTTGCTCCGGCAGTAACTACCAGCCCTGATGCAATCGCAAGGTATATTCCTAATTTATTTTTTTTAGTTCTTCTCATAAAAATAACTCCTCAATGAATAAAAAATGGATTATATTTCACCACATATTAAATTAAACTAGATAAATTTTAGTCAAGATTTTAAACCATAAGTTTATTTACGGGTGGATCTTATATGATAATTATATATAGTACGCAAAAAAATGACTTTTGATATGTACCCTCTTTACTGGACAAATAAAAACCAGTAAGGAGGGTTATTTTTATGCGCTATGATTATGAATTTAAAAGAAAGTGTGTCGAAATGTATCGACAAGGTATATCCCCAGACACGCCTGATGGTGTTTCAAAAAAATTATTTAGAAACACAGTTCGAAAATGGGTCAGAATCGAAGATGCACGTGGACCTGAAGCATTAAAGCACAAATTACAAAATAAAGCTTGGTCTTCAGAAGAAAAGCATGAGTTAGTATCTCGAGTGCTTGCAGGAAATTCGATTAGTTCTGTTGCGATTAATGCAGGAATAACTGAAGGAATTCTATATCAATGGGTTCGCAAATATGAAATTTATGGATATAATGGTCTTATCGATAAAAAGAAAGGGCATAAATCAAGGAATCCAGATATGAAAAAGATTAATTATAACAATCGCATAAAACTTGAAGAATCCGAATACGAAGAATTAATTCGTTTAAGAGCAGAAAATGAATATATCAAGGCAGAAAACGAAGTAATAAAAAAGAGATCGCCTTGAGAGAAGAAATGAAAGCTGCACTACTCAAGGCGAAAAATCAGCACTCATCAAAGAACTCCGTGAAAAAGGATATCAATTAAAACATCTTCTTAAAGCTACCCAAATGGCAAAATCAACTTATTACTTTGAGATAAATAAGGTAGATGTTGTAGAATTAAGAAACGAAGAATTATTAAATGAAATCAAAGATATCTTTAATGAACATAAAGGAAGATATGGGGTAAGGCGTATTCACCAGGAACTTTTAAAAAGAGGTTATCAGGTTAATCATAAAAGAGTTCAACGTCTTATGCATAAAGCATCTCTATTAGGAAAGCGACCAAAAGAGAAGTATCATTCTTACATGGGAGAAGTTGGAAAGATTGTTGATAATGCAATAGACAGAGACTTTCGTACAACTGCGCCTTTGCAGAAATGGACTACAGATGTATCACAATTTAACTTCTCATGGGGTAAATGTTACTTGTCCCCTATATTAGATATGCATACAAATGAAGTTGTGTCATATAACTTAGCATTACATCCAAACTTAGAACAGGTGAAGAGAATGTTGGACAATGCATTTGATAAGTTTTCAAATGTAGAAGGCTTAATATTTCACTCTGATCAAGGGTGACAGTATCAACATGCTTATTATAGAAACAGATTAAAAGAAAAAGAGATTATTCAATCAATGTCTAGAAAGGGAAACTGTTATGACAATTGTATTATGGAGACTTTCTTTGGCAGAATGAAAAATGAGATGTATTATGGTTTTGAAAAAGACTTTGAATCATTCCAATCTTTTTCAAAAGCTGTAGATGAATATATGGATTATTATAACAATAAAAGAATTCAGGCAAAAACAAAATGGATGCCTCCTGTAAAATACAGGAAAACATCCATTTGTGTTGCCTAGTTAATAAATATGTGTCCAGGATTCTGGGTACATATCATTTTTTGATAATTTAAGCTTATTTTTTAGCTTGTTTTCTTTCTTTCGGAGTTAATATCATTTCGAAATTCACAATAGAGTTATTTTTACTTCTTCTTTTTTCAATTAACAATAATATGACCTTATGAACAAAATAAATAGGAATAATAATTAATGGAAGGCCAAGCCCATAAGCAAGCAATGTCGGTGATGATGAAATATCCTCATATCCCTTAAATGCTATTGTTATTTTTTGAACAAGGGCAACAAGCAATAAAAATGACAATGAGAAGATAACAGATGCATAAACCTTTCAATAATATAATGGATTTGAAAGAATTATTGGTTTTTTAGACATTAAATTAACGGAGTTAAAAGCTGACGTAATACCAAGAATTAAAAAGGCAATAGTTGAAGCGGCACTAATTATTTGATCAGGCCCAAGACCTTGATTATAAGCCCATAAAGCACCCAAATAATAGCCAATCATTGATATAATACCTATTAAGATACCCTGCCATAAAATATTTATACCCATTTTATTAGCAAATATTGACTCATATTTTGAAAGAGGACGTCGATTCATATAATCCTCTTTTGTATCTTGTAGTCCTAAAGCGATGGCCGGAAAACCATGGGTAAATAAGTTAATTCATAAAAGTTGTGTTGCTGATAAAATATATATTTCTTTATTCTTCAAAACATCTCAATTATGAAATACAGCCTTAAATATCAACAATCCAAGAAAAACTAATATAATTTCAGCAACAGAAGTAATTAGCAAATTCTGAATTACATTTTTTATTTTTTGATATATTGAACGACCGTTTTTTACTGCTGAAACAATTGTCGTAAAATTATCATCAGCTAGTATCATATTGGCCGCTTGCTTTGAGGCTTCTGTACCAGTAATGCCCATCGCACAGCCAATATCAGATGCCTTTAAGGCAGGAGCATCATTGACTCCATCGCCGGTCATTGCTACAACTTGATTTCTTTTTTGTCAAGCATTTACAATTCTAAGTTTATCTTCTGGCTTAACGCGAGCATAAACTGAGTATTTTTCAATATTTTGGCTTAATTCTTGATCGCTAATTTTATCTAACTCTATGCCAGTTATCGCTAGATCGCCTTCATTAAAAATATTTAATTTTTTAGCAATTGAAATAGCTGTATTTATATTATCACCAGTAATCATTACTGGTTTAATACCGGCTTGTCGACAAATTGAAATTGCGTCTCTTGCTTCTTCTCTAGGAGGATCAATCATAGCAACTAAACCTTCAAAATTTAAATTATTCTCTAGAAAATCAAGTTGATCACTATTATTCTTAGCTAGCAATTCCTCTAAAGTTGATTTAGTTATTTCTTTAGATGCAACCGCCAATACTCGGTATGACTCATTTGACCATTGATTATTAATATGAAAAATGCTATTTTTTTCATAAATAGTTGTTAATGTTCTATTAACTAAAACATCAGGTGCACCTTTAACGATAACTATATATTTATCGCCAATCTTATTGATAGTAGTCATCAATTTACGATCAGAATCAAATGGTCAAACATGAATACGTTTGTATTGTGATTCAAGTTTAGCCTTGGTCATAAATTTTGAATGCTTATATAATTCATATAAAAACGATGACTCTGTAGGATCGCCAACAACCTTAAATTCTCCATTATCTAGTGATAAATTTGCCTCCGAACAAAGTGAACCGTACTCAATAATTTTTAGATATTTTTCATTCATCGATGCATCACTGAGTTTTTTATTATCTGAACTAAAAATGTCAACAATTGTCATTTTATTTTGAGTTAAGGTACCTGTTTTATCAGAACAAATAACTGCACAGCTGCCAAGAGATTCAACTGCCATCAAATCCTTGACAATTGCTTGTTTCTTAGCCATTCTTTGAACTCCTATTGCCAAAATAATTGAAGTAAATGCAATTAAACCTTCAGGAATGGCGGCGACGGCTAGTGAAACTCCGTTAACAATAACTGTACTTCAAAAGGTCATTTCCTTATACAAAGAAGGGCTTGAGACAGCAAACAAAATTTGTGCTAGCATGCTACATAAAAATAATCCAAGTCCTACATATCCAAATATTTTTCCTAATTTGTTAATTTTAATTTGTAGTGGACTCATAGCCTCTTTTTGATTACTTACAAGTGATGAAATTTTACCAAGCTCGGTTTGTTGTCCAATAGCACTAACGACATAATAACCAGTTCCGCTAGCAATAATTGAAGATGAATATAACATAAATTTACGATCAGCTAAAGGTAAATCTAAATTCCTCTTGAAATTATAATCTTTTATTGCCGGTTCACTTTCACCCGTCAGTGAGGATTCAATTGACGATAAATTCGAAGAAAATAATAAATAACCATCAGCAGGCACCACATCGCCAGCTTCTAGCAATATAACATCTCCAATCGTAACATCTTTTGAATCTATTGAAATTAATATACCATCACGGATAACTTTGGCCTGCAAGGGATTTAATTTACTTAATGCATCAACAGCCTTTGCACTTTTTATTTCCTGAATTGCGCCAACAAGAGAATTTGTTAGGACTACAAATAATATAATTGATGGTTCAATAAATTCAACAACTAATTCTGTATTAAAGTTTCATTGCCTATTAGATGCGCTAATAATTGCAAAAATGTATGATAACAATGCAGCAAACAACAAAATAATTACAAGGATATCTTTAAATTGAGTTAAATATGTAAAAAAAGGATTTATTTTCTTTGTTTTTTTTAATTCATTTAAACCAAATGTTTTCTGGCGATGAGCAGCTTCAGCTGAAGTTAACCCTTCTTTTATCCTAGTATCTAACATATCATCATTAATTTCTGGGTATTTTTCGATCTTTTCTTTTTTCATAAGTTACCTTTTTATTTTACAAAACAGTGAAAATAATTTTATTGATATATTTTTAAAATTTTACATTATTTTTATAGTTTTTAGGGGGAGTAAAAAAAATAATGAATCCGTTTTAATAAAATACAAAAATATAAAAACCAGCACTTTAAAATAAGTGCTAGTTTTTATTTTTTTGGAATTAACGAGCTGTTTCAAATGTATTAATAACTAAATTATTTAATTCATTTGCTTCTTTAGCTAATTCTAATCTGCATGGGCAGTAATATTCTGCTTCACATTCACAGTATTGACCAGCAAGAATTTTTGATAATTTTTCTCTTCTTCATAGAGCTAATTGTTTTTCAATAGGTGTTGAAGCAAAGAAAATTACCATATATAGAACAAATAACGCTGATGTTGCACCATATCCAACTAAGTCAGAAACAAAGTTTGCCTTATCAGTTCCTTGAGCTGTGAAGTATTTAGCAAGTGTCAATCCAAGTGAAACAAATGGATCTAACATGTAGAATACTAATGTTGTTATAACCATAACAACAGCAATAATACCTGCTCATACTGTGTGTTTGTTCTTTTGAACAGCAATAAAGTTTTTCTTTCTGTTTTCAAGAGCACCAACAACTGCTAATGCAATAAACATAAATGCAAATACAGCCATTCAGTTAGCCATTAAGTCTGAGAATGACAATAATGTACCAATGTCGTATCCGTATCCTGTTCCATAACCAGTGATGTCGATATATGCATACGATCCAATTGCTGTAAATACAACCATAAATGGTAGAGATAATAATAAACAGAATAGAGTTCCAACGATTGGCATTTTACTGTTTTTCATATATCTGTATACTGAAGCAGGAACATAGATTTCCCCTTCTTTAATTAAGTCTTCTACGAAACGAGTTGCTCATAATGAGAATCCATTTAGAATACCTATAACACCAATAGCAATAAATACATTAATTAGACCAAATGCTCAACCATGACCTTTTCCTGCTAATAAATCACCAAAGTCATAGAAACCACCTGACTTAGCACCAAGTGACATAGCTGCAGCAATAACAATGTAAATACCAGTCATTGATAATAGACCAATAACTAAAGCTGCAGGAGTTTTTTCAGGATTCTTCATTTCTGATTGAATACCAGCAGAAACATAGAAACCATCAAATGCAAAGAAGATACCTGCAATTGATCCAAATATACCTAGAACTGGAGTTAATTTTAAGAAGTTTGTAGAATCTTTGTTAAATAATGTTTCCTTAGTAATAGGGGTTCAGATATCTGCATTTCCTTCTTTTACACGTAATCCTAGGAAGATAAATCCAACAATTACGATAGCTACTAATGGGATAAACTTAACTGATGTTATTATTAAGTTTTGAATGTTTCCAGCACGACCACTTAAACCAGCTGAAAATAGCATTCATATTGTTAATACTAGTCCAATAACGAAGTAAATTCATGGAGCAGCATGTGATCCACCAAAGTTTGGAGTTAATCCAAATCCAGAAGCTGCGTCTTGGAATTGAAGTATTACATAATAAGGCATAAAGAAGTATGTAAATGGTAGATATAAGTAAGTCATAAAGAACTTATTAGCCTTATATATGGCTAGCGTGTTAAACGCCTTAGATCAACCAATCATACCTAAGTTGTCATTACGACCTGACGCTACTTCAACTAGAGCAAGAGCTAAAGTAACAACAGCAAAACCGGCAATTAATCATGTCGCTAATGATAGAGCGATATTTCCGGCAGAGTGTTCTAGAACTGCTTTAGATCTTAAGAAGATACCAACACCAATCGAACCACCAAGTACGACCATGATTGCTGCAAAGAAACTTATTTTTTTCTTTGTGTCAGAAGTAACAACCATTTGTTCTTCGGCCATCATATATTTCCTTTCATATAAATTAAAAAATAAATAAAATTCGAACTTTAGATACACCAACATTTATATGTCTCTATGTCCCACAAAAGATGTATCCAAATTAATATTATATTGTTTTTTAAAAAATGTTAAAATAATTCACGATAGCAAGGTCTTTTTAATAGAAGAGCTTAATACATTGATTCTATAAAATTAATATTAAGAGGGTATAATGAATAAAATAATTTTTGTAATTGATATGCTAAACGGTTTTTGTAACAAAGGAAAAATGGCAAGCATTCATATCAACAATCTAATCCCAAAGATTGAAAAGTATTTATTTAAAAATAAAAATAAAAAAATGTTATTTGTTTGCGACTCACACAAGGAAAATGACGTAGAAATGCAATCATACCCTTTACATTGTTTAGAAGAAACATGAGAAGCTGAAATAGTAGACGAACTAAAACCATATGTAACCAATGTTATTAAAAAAAACTCAACCAACGCTTTTTTTGCCTTTGTTAAATCAGGTTTAATTGACTTAATTTATAAATATGATGTATTTGAAATCCTAGGATGTTGCACTGATATTTGCATATTGCAATTTGCCCTTACCTTGAAAACATATCTTAATTTTAAGGGTTTAGATAAGGAAATTATCATTTATAAAGAACTTGTTGATACATTTGAAAATGAAAATCATAGTAGAAAAACATATCATGATTTTGCACTTGAATTAATGAAAAACAGTGGTATAAAAATTAAATAAAGTAGGCCTTTGAGATGCCTACTTTTTTGGATATTTCATTTTTAAAATAATATGGCGGGCAATAAGGGATTTGAACCCTTGCGAGCTATTAACTCCTAACAATTTTCGAGACTGTCCCCTTCGGCCGCTTGGGTAATTGCCCTTTTTTAACAATATAAATTATAAACAAAAATCTATTTAAGCATTTTATTTTAATTTTATCTTTATATACCTCTTACCAAACATATTACTTTCATAACTTGCTTACCTAAAAAAATTCTAATATTATTATCAAAAGTGCCCGAATTCTTAGCTGCGCAAATAATTTAAATTAGATTAGTATTGATACTAACCGCCAAATATTTTTTTATAGCAATGAAGAATTATATTAATTATGCTAATTTACGAAATTGTTTTTGGTTTCTTATGTTGGTTCTCTTCAGTCACATTTCTTAATCAATTAACCTTAGCTGCTACAATTTCAAATATCCCTCATCTAACGAAATCAATTGAAAAATATAGAAAATATGACAATTCGAGACTCAAGGAGCTTGTATGATTATTTCGTAGCGGTATAATGATTACAAATGTTAGGATTATTAATCACATAAATGATAATCAATGCGCAGATAACATAGTTAATGAACCTACAATATTCCTTCCGCCAGCTCCTGGCAATGCAGCGGCTGTATAGAACCAACACCAAATAGGATTAATAAATAAAAATGTTAATGATGTAAGCAAAAATATTCTAGTAAATGTTGATGCGACCTGAGCTTTCATTAGACTTATTCATTCCAAAACAACGGGCAATCTAAGAAATTCAATAATCTCCCTATTGCCGAAATCTGATTGTCCATTTCTAACATCTTTAAGCATTTGAGTTACCTTATTAATTATTTGCGGATCAATTACTCCAGATTTTAGTTGAACATCAAACACTGATTGTATTAACTTTGGGTCACTTGATCTTAAATAAAACTCAATATTATGAGAAATAGATTCCTGAGTCCCTTTTGATGTAGCAGGTGAATAGGCAATACCAAAAATAACGCCTAACATAATCAATGACATACAAAAACCTGAAATAGTATGAAAACCCCTTAGAGCATAACCGTGTTTTTTTGCTTCTTCAAAATTATTTCTGCCTAGGTTACCAGCGACAAAATATGAAACATTAGATGAACAGGCAGAGGTAATAGCCGATGTTATTGATGAGAGACTCTCAACTAAACCTAAAATTGTAACTGCGTTAATTCCCATTCACTTTTCCCCGATTCCGGAACCGTTTGCCAAATCATCCGGAAAGGCTCTAGCCCAAATGATCACTCTAATAGGTAGAATAACCATTGCAACAATTGTTATTAACATAGCAGGTATGCGTTTTAATATTTGCTTTGCAATCGGCCTAGTTATATAGTGAATTTTGAAAATGTTAATAAATATTGGTCTATCCTTATAGTAAGTTAATAAGGAATCTGACAACAAACATACCAATCCACTAACAATAGAACCAAAAGCCGCATAATAAGCATAACCCTTAAATGCATACAATAAAATAGAATTTATTGTAGCATTTGTAGCAAGAGTTAGACATGCTGAAATAAAAGCTAGATTTGAATGACCAGTTTCATTGAGTTGCATATTCGTGTTAAAGTTAAAGGATGTCAAAACTCACGAAATTGCAATAAGCATTAAATACATTCTTGCTTCATTTAGAGCTGCACCCTTAATCTTGGCACCGCCAATAAGATGTATCAATGCAGTCGGCTGACTTCAAGAAGCCACAGCAAGCAAAATACTTATAAATAAATACATCCATATTCTAAGGTTCATAATTTGTTTAACCTTATCAAAGTCTTTTCTACCATAATATTGGCCAACAAACATACCTGCAATACCTTGTATAGCAAAAAATATTGTATATATAATTCCAGTGTAAGTATTAGCATAAGTTAAGGCATCAATTCCCGAAGGAATGTGACTTACCATAAAGTTATCTAAAAAACCATTTAAGCAAAACAAAATTTCACCAATAATTATTGGCCATGTTTTTGAAAAATAGAGCTTTAAATCATGCTTAGATTGAGGCAGCAATCTTCTCAAATAATGCTTTTTTTCTTTCTTTAAAACATTAGATGACATAATTACTCCTTTCTAAAATATTTAAAATTTAAATTAAAGAATTCAAATCTTCTCCTTAATTTCTTTTAGTGTCAAATTATCATCAAAATCAATATTTTTTATTAACTTTAAAAAATCTTTTTTATATAAATATCTTTTTATTAACAAATCTGTTCTTTCTGGGTCAGAAGCTAAAAATATCATTTTATTAACATCATCACCTGAATAATGTCTAAGTTCCTTAATAACTAAATTTTTATTAAGATTGAGCATATATTTCTTTCTTTTATCATTGGCTCTTAAATGTGAAACTGAATTAACATACAACCAAAAGCCTACAAAAGCAGCAATTGCACCGTTTCGACCTGCGGTTCGTTTTTTTAATGATATAACGTCAGACTGATTAATGGCCTTCTTTATATTAGGGAAATATTCCTTACTAAATTTTGGCCCTGTGAGTTTAGATAAAGATAAAACAGGACACGAGGGATCTAATAATGGATTAACCAAATTTTTTGGAAACAATTTTATTAATATTTGCTTTTCTAATGTTGGATTATGTCCTATAAATGTAATTTCATTAATATCAATTTTTGAATTAATATCGTATATATGTTTTATTATATTTTGCTTCAATGTTGATCAAATGCCTTTTATTGATTTAATTTTTAAAAAATCAATAATAAATGTTCTTGTTTCGAATTTTCCATTTTGATTTAAGCACCCACTGTATAAGCAAAGGGAGTATTAACTGGAATTGCTAATAATCTGGCAAAAGGATTTGATATCGCTTCAAAATCAATATATACATATTTACTATTCATAATTAGAATTATAGCACTTTTATCAGAATCGAAGGTTCTAAGAAACATTTGACAATATTTTTGATTTAAAATTAAGTATATTTTTTAAAAATGTTTTTATAAAAAATACAATTACTTCCAAATTTTAATTTTTGTAACTACTTATTTTATAAGTAAATTTGTAATATAATATTATGGCTATGGAATTAAAAAAATATATTAGAACAGTTGAAAACTTTCCTGAACCAGGTGTTAAATTTAAGGATATATCTCTTCTTTTGGCTAACGGTAATGCCCTAAATTACACAATTAATACTATGTCAGAATTAGCTAAAGATGCAGACATTATCGTCGGACCAGACGCTAGAGGATTCCTTTTTGGCACTCCTGTAGCCGCTAAATTATCTAAACCTTTTATTATGGTAAGAAAAAAGGGGAAACTGCCTGGCGAAGTTATTAGTTGTGCTTATGGTTTAGAGTATGGGCGCTCAATCCTTGAAATTCAAAAGGGATTAGTAAAACCCGGACAAAAAGCAGTTATTATTGACGATGTTCTAGCTACCGGAGGAACCTTAGAAGCAATAACAAAATTGTTAAAAGATCAAGGAGTTGAAATCCTAAAAATTATTGTGCTAATGGAACTTGACGGTTTTAATGCAAGAAAAAGATTAAACTGTGAAATTGATAGCTTAATTTTTATAGATAAAGATAATAATAAGTAAGTTCTGCTAGAACTTATTTTTTGTATAATTTAATTTTATCGAGGAGGTATTAATGAAAAAATATAGTAAATATGAAGAAATTGAGTCAGAATATCGCTTTGACCTGGAAGATATTTTAGGCAATAAAACATATCAGCAACTTTTTGATGAATATTTTGCCTTGTTTGAGAAACAAATAGAAATAAAAGATTCAAAATATGATAATTTTGATAATTTTGTTGCTTCAATAAAACTAAATGAGGAATTCATTTTGTTGAGTAATAAAATTGAAAATTATCTATCGAATAAATTGAATATAAACATTATTGATCCTAAAATCAATGAGATGATAGCAACTTTTGAAGCAACAAATGCCAAATACGCAAAAAGATTGGGCTCAGAAATTAATCGTATTGATCGGCATAAACAAAAAATTAAGGAATGGCTAAATAAACCAGAATTAAAGGAAGTAAAAAAAGATCTTGAGGCAATATTGCTTGAACTAGATCATAAATTGGATGATAAGATTGAAACATATTTAAACGATACAATCTCTGGTCATCCAGATGTAACTGAATTGTTTGGTGTTTTAACCGATAGTGAAATTACATTTGGCTATGCACACGATAGACATGGCAAAAAACATGAAATTACAAGAGCAAGCATGCAATCATTTAGAAAACACGCAGATGAACGAGTAAGAAAAGAAAGCTATTTTAATTATTTGAATGGTTATTTAAAACATAAACAAATTTTAGCTAAAATGTTATATCAATATATCAAGGAGTTATCGGTTAATGCCCTACATCGAAAATATCCTTCAACGCTTGATTCAATTTTAATGAATGACCATGTTGACAAAAAATTGCTTGAAATTATTTATGAAAGCGTAATTTCAAATATAGATATATTTAAAAAATATCATAATGCGCATGCTAAATTCTTTGAAGCTAAATTCAATAAAAAAATGGAATTATGAGATACTTCGCTTGATTTGATAAAAATCAAGAATTCATATTCAATTAAGGATGGCCAAAAAATATTAAAAGACATAACCTCAGTAATGCCATATGAATACCCAAAAATAGTTGATAGAGCCATCAAAGAAAGATGAATAGATTATATAAATGTTCCCTCAAAAAGATCGGGAGCATATTCAATTGGTTCAACGCATGGAATTAATAAGCTTTATATTTTAATGAACTGAGATAATACATTCAACTCTGTGAACACCTTATGCCATGAAATGGGACACTCAATGCATTCATATTTTTCAAATAAAAACCAAAGTGTATATCGAAGTCAATACACTGTATTCATAGCCGAAATAGCTTCAATATTTAATGAGTTATTACTAAATGATTATTTAATTTCAAAAGCAAAAACAGATGAAGAAAAATTCTTTTTACTTAATGAAAGCATTAATGACTTTGTCGTCACAGTATTAAGACAGACACATTGGTCTAATTTTGAATATGAGTTATATAATCGCATTGATAATAATGAACCTCTTAATTCATATGAAGCTATTGAAAAAATTTATGTTGATGTATCAAAAAAATATCAAATAAGTGAAAATGAAGTAAAAATTGGCAATCCAATAAATATTCATAGCGTTATGGTGCCGCATTTCTTTTCATATTTTTATGTTTATAAATATGCACTCGGTTACATTGTGGCAAACTTCTTCTTTCAAAAATATAAAGTCGAAGGAAAAAGCGCATTGGAAAATTATGTTAACAACTTTCTATCAGCAGGCGATAAAGATTGGCCGGTTAATGTCTTAAGGGACGCTGGTGTCGATGTATATTCAAAAGAAATTTATAATATGGCTTTTGAAATTCTTGATGACAAGGTTAATGAGTATATAAAATTAGGAAACAAAATTTTTACAAAAAATAAATAAATAAAAAACTCACAATTAATTTTGTGAGTTTTAGTTTTTAAAATAAATATTTATTTTTATTTTGAATCATCAACATAGACAATTGTGAATCTAAGCGGTTCGCCGCCAAATTCTTCATCGAATAAAGTTTTTATATAAGCCTTATCGGCGCTTGTCTTGTATAATCTCAAGGCTCTTACATATTTTGCAAGATCAAATTTCTTTAAAATAGCTTCATTTTGAAACAAAGCCGGATAAATATGAGAATATGTAAAAATTGAAACTTCTGAATTTCCGTCAGATTTTTTAGTAATCGATAATTCAAGAATAATACCTTGCTTAGTTAATAAATAAACATCATAGGAATCTTTATTATTTTGTGAACTTTCTTCAATAACATATTGAAGCATTTCATTTGTTTTAGGACGATTAAATGACCCTAGATCCAAACTGTTTTTTTGAAGTTCTTTACTTAAAATATCAGTAATACCTTTAAATTGATTAAAAGCTTCATAAAGAGCAAACGTAAATCGATCAAGATTAAACAAAAACCATAATCAATTATCTTTAAAAAGTTTAGCTAATTCAGGGCGATATTTTTCCAAAGCAATGACCTTATTCTTTGAATTAAAATTATCATTTGATTTAAAAAATGCAATAACATTATTGGCATAAAGCAAATAATCTTTAATCTCGGTTAAATAGTTATCATTTATCCTTTTTTGTTTTTGTATATAGGCATTTTTATCAGCGTTGTTTTTAAAGGCTAAATCAAGAAGTGAATTAACATATTCATATTTCAAAAAAACATCTCATTTTTTCTCTTTTTCATCATTAACAGCTATTGAGGATAATTTAGATTTGTTATTTTGCTGACTCGTATTTTGGCATGATATAACAGCAATTGGTGCAAATAATGTAGCAAGGGCTAGACCAGAAAGAATTATTTTTTTTCGCTTCATAATATTATATGTCCTTCAATATTAATAAACCAAGTGCTGGAAAATTATAGTTCTTAACAACAACATTCTCAAAAGCATCAAATCCACGTTTGTTATGATGAATAATCGCATTGTGAACAGCATCTGAAACTAACTTAATTGATATCTTCGAAGATATTGATTTAGGAAAATAAATCATTCTATCAAAAGTCAAAAAACTTTTATCACTTTTATTTTTAGAAATCAAAATTCTTAATAAGAACTTGTTTTTCTTAAGATAAAAAATATCATCTTTGGATTCAGGCGATTCATCTCCTTCTCTCAATTGATCCCAGTTGTTATCAATAAAATTTGCATCATTTGGTTCAAATTTTTCTGCGTGGTTTTTTAAAGCTGCGATAAATTCATCGCTATGCTTAACTTGACCAAAATCCGGAAATTTTCATCAATCCAAAAAAGTTCATGTAAATCTTTTAATGTTTTTTATAACAAATAGTCAATTTTTAGAATAAAAATCCCTTAAATTTTTAATGTTTTCCTCATTATTTTCATCGGTAAACTTTTTGGTTATTTTTTTTGCCTCATCAAAAAGCTTCTTCTCATCTTTTTGAGACTCAAGAAAATTTGTTTTTGCTACTTCATCGCCTTTAAATCTTAGGTCTATTAACTGCTTTATCAATAAGTTGGTTCTCTCTTCATCAGGATTTTCAATATTAGGAATATATTCAAAACCTTTAGGAATATTATTTCTTAATTGAGTGCTTGGCTCATTATTAATACATGAAACTAGCCCATATGATAAAGGTAAGACTGAAATAAATGAAGTAGATAAAATAATCTTATTAATTTTTTTCATCGATAAACCTCATAGTAAATTTAAATATTTTAAGTTCTTCTTTATTTATTTCATTTAAAACATCAGCTAGATCATCATTATATTGATATATAGCGTGAAATTCAATATATTTTTCATCAATGTATGGCTTAATAAAAGTTTTTTCATCAAATGGCTCATTTTCTAGTTCGGCATCTTCTTTTGCTGATTCTAAATTCGATTTGAAAGTTTTAACACGCTTCTCAAAAATTTTTTCTTCTAGTTGTTTTAGTTGATCTTCAATATTCATTTCATTTTTAAAAATAAGAATATCTGGAACTATCAAAAGTGTAGGGATTCCCTTATCTATAAATTTCCAAATCTTAATTACCTTGTTATTATCAAATAAAAGATAAACAATTTCCTTGTCTGTGAAGACATTATATTTTTTAAGTTCAGGTATATCCTTAAAAGGCATTTTAATCAATTTTTTAGGTATATTATCTTGCACGCTAATAGAAAGAGAATTAAATTTTTTTCTAACCTCATTAAAGTATTCTTGTTCTTTGGCAAAAGTTTTATATCTATCGCCATAAGGATTAAAAATGTACTTAAATTTAGATAAATTATTCAACGTTCAATATCAATCATTTGATAATGTATTTTTAATAACCTGCATTGAAGTTAACGCCAAAGGACGATAATCTTGGTTTTTATGAACGCTATTTTGAATAAATACAGGATCATAAACAAAAGCATATTTTAATTCGTTAAATTTAGAATCCGATTTATTTTCTTGTTGAAAAATGTAAATATTTTTTTCATTAAGATTATTTTTAGCAAAGAAATCAAGCAATAAACTAATTGATTCATTTCTATAATATTCTTTTCTTTGTTTTTTAGGAAAATCGATAGAAGTATCTTTAATATTATTTATGTTAGCACAGCTAATAGCACAAAGCGGTAATATCGGCAAAACCAAGCTAGTTAGATATAACTTTTTCATAAAATAGTTTTTCTAATGGTTCTTTTTTAATTCCGGTATATAAGATATTGCCATTATGTATTAGGGTTACAGAGTTAACATATTTATCGATTTCAGCCAAAACATGGGAACTAATTAAAATTGTAATTTTTTCATTTTCATTAATATCTTTTAACAATGAAAAAAGTTCAAATCTAGCTGTCGGGTCCAAATTAGCTGCTGGTTCATCGAGAATTAATAGTTTGGGCTTATGCAATAGTGCTTGAATTAATAAAATCTTCTTTTTTTGTCCAGAAGAAAATGTATAAGGTCTTTCATACAATAACTGTTCTATATTAAAAAATTTAAGGTAGTTTTTAATTTCATTAATAGCATCAGTTTTTTTGATATTCGATAGTATTGAAAGATTGTAAAGATAATCAAAAACGGTTAATTCTTTCGGAAATTCAGCAACTTCTGGAACATATCCAATAATTGAACGTGCTTCTGCTTTTTTAATATTAATATTATTTATTAAAATATCACCCTCATAATTTGCATATGCACCAATAATTGTTTTTATTGTTGTTGTTTTACCGGCACCGTTTTCTCCGATAAAGGCATGAAATGCACCATGCTTTATAGCAAAATTAATTGATTTAATTCCGCGATCAGTTTTTGGAAAGATTTTTTTTAGATTAATGATTTCTAGAATATTTTCCATAATTACTTGTAATCCTTTCTCTTGTATAAAGCAAAAACTGAAGCAAATAATACACCAATCAAAATTGCTCATAAAATAAAGTAAACATTTTTATTAACAATTTGTTTTTCACGATTTATAGCAAACACTTTGTCCGCAGATTGGAAAAGATAGTTTGTAGGACTTGTTGTTAACTCGTATCTAATTAAAACTTTTTCATTCTTAACAAAAAGTCTCTTTTCAAACCCTGCATATCCTCCGATGTAATAATTGAAACCAGCTATTTTTAATTCAATTTGATTATCGCCATATGCACTTGAACTTTTTGGATTTTTTATAACTGCTTCAAAAATTTTATTATTTTGGTAATTAAAATATATATAGTTTAGTAATGCAACGCCTAAATATATTTTTCTCTCTATTTCTGATTGCAATTTCTTTTCTTTAACAGCGTTTTCGTTGAATACTGTAACATTTGAATTCAAATATTGATTAATTGGACTTTCTAAATTATTTATAAAAGTAGAAATACCTTTTGTTAATTCATTATGCAAATCAATAACATTTTCAGATGTTTTATTCTTTATAAAATCATCAACAAATCTTTTAGCTATATTGTTAAAAATTTTATCATTTAATGCTTCATAAACATATTGTCATTTTAATCTCCCTACAATATTGTTTTCGGCAGAAAATTGTGAGTTATCCTCAGGGAATGAAATATTAACGCTAGATGCTCCCTCTCTCGCATAAATAATATCAGTATTAATAGTATTAGGTATAACTGAATTAGATTTTAACAACCCTGGAACAATATACTTTTCAATATTACCTTCTTTGGATGTAACCGTAAATTTAGGCAATTTAGGATTTTCATCTAACTTATATTTATACAAAATGCTATCTAGATTGTTATAATAAATATAATTATCTTGATTTGAGTATTTAGTTTTGCTAATTGACTCAAAAACATTTTGGTTTTTAGTATTAAAAATATCTAGTAATTGATACGGAATAGATAATCATGAATAAAATTGCCACTCACTCGATGAATTATTAGCAAGTTTCATTACCTCTCTAAGATATGAGACTTGCTCGTTTGAAAATTGCTTATTTTGAGATCCGTTGGGAATAATTAACAACTCATCCTTATTATTGTTTATAAAATATGGTTCAACATTTGCTTCATTGCCAGAAAAGTGATATGGATATTTCTTATTAATAAAGTAAGCGGCGTTATTAACATTTGTTGTTGCGTTAGCTGACAATAAAGAACCACCAAGAGCTAATGGAATAAAAAACACCAAAGGCAATGTAATAGCAATTTTTTGGCTTAGCTTATATCCTATTAGCGCTGTAATTAAAGCAATCATTAAGTAAGATGCTAAGGAGATAACAAAAAATAATAGCGAATATAAAAACAGATTTGCTCCTGAATATAATGCGTATGTTGACAATAATGAAGAAATAAAAAGAACTGTTGATCATAATAAACCGAAGTATATTAATGATAATAATTTACCTAAAACCAACCCTTTTCTTGAGATCGGTTTAGCAATGCTAACAAGCTCTAATCCTTCCTGTTCGAAATCTTTAAAAATATTTAGCGCCTTAATAGATGCAAATAATACAGTTACTATAAGAACAGAAAAAATATAAAGATATGAAGCAAGCGTCAAATATTTTTCGCTAATCACAAATTTAAATACAAAACCAACTATAAATGAAAAAATTAAAGTTATAGCAGGAATGATAATCGAACTTTTCTTCTTAAAAACAGTATTAAATGCAAATTTCGAATATTTAAATGCTGAAGTTTTCATTTTTTAGACCTTTCAAATTTATAATATATAATTATATATTAAATTAGTAATAATACATATTTTTTATAATTATAATTATATTTTTAATGCAATTTTTTAAATAAAAATGTAATTAAAAAACCACTGATAAGTGGTTTTTAATATATTATAAATTAGTTCATTTCAGTATTATTCTCATCTGTTTGTGGGGTCGTATTTTGTTGTTGTTGCTGTTGTTGCTTCTTTATGAACTCCATAGCTTGAGACATTTTTTGTTCAAAATCATTTATTTTCTTTTCTAATTCATCATAATTTTTATCATTCAATTCTTTTTGGATATCTTCCTTAACCTTTTTAATTTCAGAAAGTTGTGATTCCTCTATTTTTTTAGCTTCTTCTGATTCAAGAGTTTTGTCAATTTGATGAATTAATTGTTCTGCTCTAACAGTCAATTCAATTTCGCGACGTTTTTTCTGATCAGCTTCTCTATTAAGTTCGGCTTCTTGCACCATTTTTTCAACATCTTCCTTCGATAATGAAGATGTATTTTGAATAGTAATGCTTTGTTCTTGATTTGTCTTTTTATCTTTGGCTGTAACCTTGGTAATACCATTAACATCAATTGAAAAACTTACTTCAATTTGTGGTACTCCTCTTGGTGCAGGGCTTATTCCGTTAAGATCAAATCTTCCCAAAAATTTATTATCTTGTGCCATTTGTCTTTCACCTTGTGTAACAACAATCGATACAGAGGTTTGATTATCTGCGGCAGTTGAAAAGATTTGACTTCTTGTTACAGGAATAGTAGTATTTCTTGGGATTAAGGGTGCGACAATATCTCCCTCAACAACAATACCTAGGGTCAACGGAGTAACATCAAGCAATAGAACATCTTGAATATCGCCAGCAAGAACTGCACCCTGAATAGCGGCGCCAACACTAACTACCTCATCAGGATTAATTGAATTATTTGGTTTTTTGCCAGTAATATCAGAAACTATTTTTTGAACAGCTGGCATTCTTGTTGAACCACCAACCAATAAAACTTCGGTAATATCATTTCAATTTAATTTTGCTTCATTTAATGCATCAAGCAATGGCTTTTTAGTTTTTTCTAATAAGTCCGAAGTCATTGCCTCAAATTCTGATCTTTTTAGCTCTAATTCAACATTAATTGGACCATTTTCATTCATAGCTAAAAATGGAAGTGAAATGTTTGCAACCAATGATTCTGAAAGTGAAATTTTTGCTCTTTCTGCTTCTTCTTTCAATCTAGCCATTGCCATCTTATCATTTCTAGCATCATATTTATACTTATTGCTTATTTCTTTAATTAGTCAATCAACAATTTTGTGGTCTCAATCGTCACCACCTAAATGATTATCGCCAGAGGTTGATAACACTTCAAATGTTCCATTTTCCATTTCAAGAATAGAAACGTCAAAAGTACCGCCCCCAAGGTCAAATACTAATATTTTGTGATTTTCATCTTTTGACTTATCTAACCCAAATGCTAATGCTGCTGCAGTTGGTTCATTGATAATTCTAACAACATCTAGGCCTGCAATAATACCGGCATTTTTAGTTGCTTCACGTTGCGCATTATCAAAATACGCTGGAACTGTAATAACTGCTTTTTTAACTGCGCTCCCAATTTTCTTTTGCGCATACTCTTTCATATATGAAAGAATTAAGGCACTAATTTCCTCAGGTTTATAATCTTTTTGATTTGCTTTAACAGTTTTTGAACCACCCATTAATCTTTTAATTGAGGCAATACTATCTGGATTTGTCTCTAATTGTCTTTTTGCACTCTCACCAATTATTGTTTCGCCGTTTTTAAAGGCAACAACAGATGGGGTAGTTCTCTTACCATTTGGATTTTCTAAAACCTTAGGAGTTCCGTTTTCAACAATCGAAACCACAGAGTTAGTTGTACCAAGGTCAATTCCTAAAATAACTTCTTTTGTCATATTCTTTATCTCCTTTTTTTAAATTTAAGATTAAGATTTTTACATATTTAAATCATCTTTCAATAATTTATAAAATAATTGTACCATATTTTTTAGCACTTTAATAAAATGAGTGCTAATTTTTATTTTTATTATTAAATTTCATTGATTTGCGAATTATTGCTAATTGATTTGTTATCTCTAAAAACCTTGGATATATAAAAAATGAGGTTTTAATTTTCACCTCATTTTTTATATATTTCTTTTTGCTCCTCACTGAAGCAATGGCCTCTAACATCAGATTCATATTTTGCACACCTTGAAACAATATATGAAAATGCTTTATCAAAATTTTGAAAGCTTAGTTGTCTTATTTTTTCTATTCCTTCTCATCTACGACCTTGACTTATCTTATCAGCAACATAAAGAATCTTATCAAGCAACGATAATTCTATATCTAATGAAGTATGCTTTTTAATTGCTGAGAGAACTTCCGAATTATTATATTTATAAACATCTCTTAACCAAAAAAAAGCTGTGGTTTGATGCAATTTATATGGCTCCAAATTTGTTCGACTAAATCCGTATTTTTCCAAAAAATCATATGCATCTTGTTCATTCCAATTCTTGGTTATATCATGAGCATAACCCGCTTGGTAAGCATTTTTTATTTTATAATTATTTAATTTTGCAAGCTTTATAGCAAATTCTGCCGTCCATTTTAAGTGAAAATATCTAAATTGCTTTTCTTTATCTTTAATATCAAAGATTAGATTTTTAGCAATTTCCTCAAAATATAAAAAATTTTCACCGATGTATTTTTGTACTCTGTCTTCTACTTGCGAAAAATCACCTTTTCTATATTTTGTTGAAGAAAAATTATAAATAGTATTGTTCAAAATTCTTACATTAAATTTCTTCGCATTAACTTTTGAAAACTTATTACCGCGGTTAAATGCACAAATTTTTACTTTATTAGCAATCTCATCAATTTTTTTTCATTTATTTAACATGGGTACATTATCAGTGCCAATAAATAAATAAAGTTCATCATTAGGGAATTTGCTTCTAAAATAATTTATTGTATCAATTGTGTATGAATTACCTTTTCTATTGGTTTCAAACTCAGACAAAAACATTTTATCTTCCAAGACCATATTGATCATATTAATGCGATGGTTATTAGCAACATACTCACTACTATTCTTAAAGGGGTTTTTATTAGTGGGCACAAAATATAACCTATCTAATGAAAGCTCATTTATTGCGAATTTTGCTAAGCTAATATGGCCTTTATGAATTGGATTAAAACTACCACCATATATTCCTATTTTCATTTAATCCTCCAAACTAATTCTCTTGTTTTTTGTCTTCGAATTCTTTCTTAGAAATTTTATATTGTCTGTATTGATATTTTTTTCCATGCTATATTGATATAAAGTTTTTAATAAATTATTACCATTTATAAAATTTTGTTCATTAATTATTTTTTCAACCATATTTTTTGAATCGCTAGAAAGTATATCAAATGAAGAATCAGAATTAAAAATTGTCCTTAAATTACCAATACTTACCCCCAAACCACGAAGTGGCTCTTCATCTCACAAAGAATCAAAAATCAATTCAACATTTTTTCATATCAAATCAAAGTTGCTAGTTCAAGTTGAAATGCTTTTGTTTTTTGAAATCCATATCTTATTTTGACGTCTTAGCATAACAGAAACTTGTTTAGCCTCTAAATTTGCGTCACTCGCTCTAAGACATACATTTTGAGTAATTTTCTTTAATTCATTAAGCAAAAAAAGTCTATCACTAGAGTCGTCAGTAATAAATGTTTTGCTATTACTTATACTTTTAGCATCGCTATAAAATATATGATCAATCCCTGTATTAATTCCCTTTAAATTTTCAACAAGTTTAAAATAATTTTTGCCAAAAACGCTTCTTAAAAAAATATCATTATCACAATTTACTAAATCTGCTCAAGTCTTAATGTTATAACTAATTATTTTTTTCGAATTAGCTTTACCAATACCAAAAATTTTTTCAACACCTAAATCATAAAAATGTTTTTTAATATCTTCCTTTTTTGTTTCCAAAATACCAAATGGTTTTGCCTTGTTTGTAGACATTTTTGCTAAAAATTTTGTATAAGAAATACCTATTGAGCAGGGAATGTCAAATACATTAAGGATATCATTTTGTATTTTTCTAGCAAAATCTATCGCATTGCCATTCTTTTTAATATTATTAGTAACATCTAAGTAACATTCATCAATTGAATAAACTTCCAACATATTAGAGTAGTTTGTTTTTATAAAATTAAAAATTTTTTTAGACATTAAAGAATAAAGTTGATAATGAGGTGAAATAACAATTAAATCCTTAATCTTATCTCTTACTTTAAAAAGGGGATCTCCACTTTTAAAGCCTTGTTTTTTTACTTCATAAGACATAGCAGAAATGATTGCTCTCTTTGAATTCAAAGCAATTACCACTGGTTTGTTTTTTAAATTTTCATTCTTTGATCTCTCGCAACTTACAAAGAATGCATCCATATCAATATGAAATATAACCTTAGCCATTTAATCCCTTTTTAAAAGCGCGATAAACTATTGAGGCACATTCTAAGCGATTAAGATGAACCTTAACATTTTCAAATACCAACAATTTACCTAAATCAATATTTATATCTATTTGTTCTTCTCTGTTAATTAATTTAAAGTACTCTTCCAGAATACATAAAATTTCGCTCTTATCTTTATTTAAAACTTGATCAATCATCAATTCCACACTTGAAATAAAGATAGCACATCCGGTTGCATAATACTTTGCATCAATTAATTTATCATTTTCAAATAGTAAATTTAGCTCTATATCATCAACGCAAACTCTTGAATGTTCTTTTATACCATTTCCTCTTGGAATAGATAAACTGTGCTTTGGTTCAGAATAAGAATTAAATATTATTTGTTGTTTTTCTTGGGTACTAAATGATTTCAATAAAATTACCCCCATTTTTTAATTCCTTAATTAATTTATCAATATCCCCTTTATTGTTATACATTGCTAACGATATTCTTACATATGAACTACAATATTTGTTTGTATCTTTAAATTTATAAGCGCAAAAAGCACCAGATCTCACATAAATATTTCTGTTCCCTAGATATGATGCGACATCCTGGGCCGGAACGCCTCTAATATTAAACAAAATTATCGTATCGCCTTTTTTAGAATCAATTAAAACATTAGGCAAAGTTTGCAATTTCTCATAGGCATATATCGCAATTTCTTTCTCATATTTAAATAATTCTGTAACATTAAAACTTTTAAAAAACTCAATTGCCTTTCCTAATTGGATAATGCCAGCAAAATTTGGTGTGCCAGGTTCTCACTTAGAAGATGAATTTCTCATTACTCAATTATTTGATTCTAAAATATTTTGCACCTGACCACCACCCCATTTTGAAGGTCTAAGATTTTTTAAAATATTATTTTTTATAGCTAATATTCCAGTCCCAGTTGGACCATATAATTTATTGCCAGAAAATGCAATAACATCGCAATAGCGAAAATCAACATTACTATGTACAATAGCTTGGGCTGCATCGTTTATTAAAATAATGTTATTTTCTCTACAAAGTGAGTATATTTTCTCAATATCAAGATTTATTTGAAAATTATTTGTTAATTGAGGTAAAACAATAATTCGTGTATTTTTATTAATAGATTTTATAATGTCCTCACCGTCAAAACAATATCTAAATCTTATATTTTTAATACTAAAATTTTCAAGAAAGGGAACAATTGCAGAAGAATGGTTAAAATAAGTAAATAATATTTCACCACTCTCTACAACCTTTGAAAGCATCTGCGCCACCAAATTTAAACTTTCAGTTGTACCCGAAGTAAAAATTATCTCTTCAGGATCAGCATTAATAAACATAGCAACATCACGTCTAATTCTTTGTAGATCACTGTTTAATTTTATTCCTAGTTTCGAATCAGCAGTACGAGTTGAAATTGAATACTTTTCATAAAATTCCATCCCTTTTTTTATCACTACACTAGGCTTAAATGTTAAGGCAGCGTTATCTAAATAGATAATATTAGGATTATTTTTAAACATAGGAAAAATTTTTTCTCTTTGTTCATTAGTCATTTTTTTTCTCCTGTTTAACAAAAAAAGAAAGATATTCAATATTTTTTGACTTCTCCCCACGGATTGGGCTCTCAATAATAGGCTTTAGTAATATAAAATTATTTTCCCTAGCCATATTAATCACTTTATTAATTATATATTCATGATGTTGTTTAGGAACATATCCACCAGGTTCAACATATTTGCTGCTTGCTTCAAATTGAGGTTTAATTAAAGCAACTAATAAAACACCATTACCAAAGGTCCTATTGCAAACCTCAAAAACATATTTTAAACTTATGAAAGAAACATCGCAAGTCACTAAGTTTATATCCTCACCGAATAAATTATTATTTATTACCTTAAGGTTTGTCTTTTCATATACAACGACCTTATCATTTATTCTTAAAGAAAAAGCTAATTGGTTTGTGCCTGAATCAAGAGCATAAACCTTTCTTGCTTTGTTTTCTAATAATACTTGAACAAATCCACCTGTTGAAGAGCCAATATCTAAACAAACTTTATCCTCCACGTTAATACCATATTCCTTAATTGCTTCTTTCAATTTGTATGCCCCACGTGAAACATAATTATCCTTTTTTTGTTTAATGGTAATAACACAATCATCACTAAATCTTAATGTTGGGTAAAAAACTTTTTCATTATTTACAATTATCCTTCCTTGCATTGCTAAAGAATCGATGGTTTTTTCATCCAATAAAAATTTTTCCTTTATTAACTGTTTCAAGGTTTTTTTCATATTATTTATTAATTATTTGTTTAGAAATTTTATCGAGAATTTTATTAACAAATTTATAATCATTGCCAGGTGAAAAAAGCTTAGTAATATTAACCAATTCATATATCACTACGCTACTATCATTGTAAGTTAGTTCATAAACACCAAATATTAATATTGCTCTAATTAATGGGCTAATTCGCTCCCACTCCCATGTTTCTAGTATAAACTTCTCAATAATTTTTTTTAAGGTTTCATATTTTGACTCTATTATTTGCAACGCTTGTATTTCACAAGGATTTATTTCATTTAGAGGATTATTAACAATAACGCTCGTATCTAAATGCACACTAAATAGTTCTGATTGATAAAGATAAAAAATGATGTTTTTCCGATAATTATACTTTTTAACTAGAAAATTGCCTTTCATGCTTATTTGTTTTTTTTCTTTCATTACTTCTCCAAGAAATTTATTAATTTAATCATTTTTTTATCTTTATTTTTAGTTAGCGTAAAAACTACACCATTAAACTGACACTTATTGTTTGATACTTTAAATGGCAATCTTGCGTCATATCTCATTTTTTGATAAACTTCTTCAAAATTAGAACCAATAGCGCAATCCCTTGGGCCACACATTCCGGCGTCAGTTAAATAATATGTTCCATGTGGGAGAATTTTAGCATCATTTGTTTGAATATGTGTATGGGTACCGATAAGTGCATCAGCCTTTCCATCAACATACAAACCAAAAACAGATTTCTCTGATGTTGTTTCAGCATGAAAATCAACTATATAATAATCAGCTTTATATAAGCTGTATACCTCATCAAACTTATCAAAAAAGTTATTTGCAACCTCTTGTTTCCAAGGTTGCAATAGGGGGTTAAAAGTTATCCCCATAAATGATATAACAGCAATTTTATTCCCTTTAACATCAAATAGTCTAACACCTGAACCTGGATAGCCTTGATCTATGTTAACAGGTCTAATTAAGTCATTATTATCAATTATATCCATTATTTCATGTTTAGCTCAAACGTGGTTACCCAATGTAAAGGCATTAACCCCCGCATTTTTTAATTGAAAGTAATGTTCAGGAATAAAGCCCTTTCTACCAGAAACATTTTCAGATTGTGCTATTACAAAGTCTATATTCTCGTCTTTAATAATTTTGTCTAAATTCTTTATAACAAAATCAATACCTGGGTTTCCAAATATATCACCAAGAAATAAAATGTTTATATTCTCTTTTTTCATAGTTTTAAATTATATATAATTTAACGTTTTTTAGGTTAAACAAGTCTTTATAAGTAAACACATTGTTAATAAACATTAGACATTGTTTAATTTTTCAATGACCTGATTATAAATTTCACTATAGAGTTCATTATTTGTTTGTAACAATAGCGATAAATTAATTTGACCTTGGGCAATATTTTGGCCATTATAGTTATATCATGAACCTTTACGAGAAATAATCATAAATTCCTCTGCTAATTGAATAATCTCATTAACCCTTGATACACCTTTTGAAAATACAATTTCAATTTGTGCACTTTTGTATGGTGGGGCTAATTTATTCTTAACAACCTTACATTTAATTTGATTCCCCGTTATATCACCGTTGCTAGTTATATTTTGTGACTTTCTTACCTCAAGCCTAATCGAGGAATAGAACTTAAGCGCCTTACCGCCAGTTGTAGTTTCTGGATTGCCAAACAACACTCCAATTTTTTCCCTTATTTGATTAAGAAATATAATCGTTGTTTTATTTTTAGATAATGTACCGGTAATTTTTCTTAATGCTTTCGACATTAATCGAGCTTGAGCACCAATTGTTTGGTCTCGCATTTCGCCATTTAGTTCAACTTCCGGAACTAATGCAGCCACTGAATCAATAACAATCAAATCGACTGCACCGGTTTTGGCTAATCTGTCAGCTATTTCTAATGCCTCTTCACCAGAATTTGGTTGAGCTAGAATTAAATTTTTAATATCGACGCCAAGGTTTTTAGCATATATTGGGTCAATAGAATGTTCAGCATCAATAAAAGCAGCAATACCGCCATTCTTATGAATTTCGGCAATTGCATGTAATGCTAATGTAGTTTTTCCACTGCTTTCAGGACCAAATATCTCAACAATTCTGCCTCTTGGTCATCCACCAATTCCGAGAATATTATCAATGTTTAAAGAACCGGAACTAAAAGTTTCTGGAATTATGTTAGGTTCTTCTCCTAATAACATAATTGATTCCTTACCAAATTCTTTTTCAATTTCCTTCAAAATTTGATCAATATTAACAACCTTTTTTGTGTTTGTTTCATTCATATTTTTGCCTCCACTAATATTTTGCAATACTCGCTTTTAAAGTAGGGTATTTTAGGAAAAAATAGCGAAAACAGATGAAAAAAATATAAATTTGAATTATTTAGAAACAGCAAAAACTTGCTCAAGTTTTTTAATTGCTCAATCCTCAATTAAAAAGGAAAATGTAACATTTTTAGTATCATTATTTTTATAAAAAGTATCAATAATTTTGTATGAATAAATGCCATTTATTGACTTAATTTTTTCAATGATTTCTTCAACAGTTTCGTGTTTATTTAGTTCAAAAGTAATATCCCTTGTTTTTATAGGTTCATGTCGATAATTAATAAAAGTATTAGAATCATTTAATAATTTATCAAGCATTATTTCTGCAAAAATATAATCTGAGTTAATAATTTGGGGATGAATTTTAGCTATATATCCAATCATTTCTGACCCTAGATAAATAACACATGATGCGTTGGGATGAAAAATTGTGCTATGTGTTTTTTTAAACTCTAATTGTTTATTAGTCAATGACATAACATCTTGTTTAATTTCAGCAAATGATTTAATATTTGAACAAAGACCCAAAATATTCATTTTGCGCCCGATCATTCCGATATCAAAATAAGACCCTTTTTTAAAACCTTGTTTCTCATTATGAATAGCAACCTCATTCAAACTATGAATAAATGATAGACGAACCTGCGAGTGATCATAATTTTTTGCATCCACTGCATTCAAAATTTCTCTGATATTAAAAGGATCGAAAATGTTGTCCTCAGGTTTTATTAGTGTATATGTTCTAACATTTGAATAATTTTTATTTGCTAATGTTCTATAGTATTCATAAACGTTGTTAATATCATAATTTAATCTTGTTATTTTAGGTTGTTTTAGTGGAAAATTATCATAACCATAAAATCTAAAGACCTCCTCAACGAAATCTTGCAAAGTATTTAAATCATAGCGATAAGTTGGAAAAACAACAACTGATTCATCATTTTTAAATTTAAAATCAAGTTTAGATATTTTTTTCATTACATCATTAAACTTTTTAGTTTTATTAATTGAAAACCCTGCGCATTTATTCAAATATGATTTATCTATTAAGATGCTCTTCTTGTGGGTTTTGGAAACATTGATTTGATGCGAGTAATCAGTTAAATATTGAGCTAAAAAATTATAAGCCAAAATCAAAGAGCCATCCGATATCTCACGGCTTGCACGCATTGATGAATTTGTATTTAATTTGATTTGCTTAGCATTTTTTCTAACACTCATAATATTAAACGAAGCAAGTTCAAATATAACCTTTTGAGATTCTTTCTTAAATTGATATTGTTCTAAACCTATAGTAGCAGCAATAGATATAGGCGTTTCATTATTAAATACACAAAGTGCATTTTTTAATTCAACTTCTTTATTACCTAAAATATTTAGCTTACCGCTATAATAATCAACATTAAACACATTTGATTGCAGGTCTTCTTTATTATAAATATGACATGGGACGCCGGCAAATAAAAGCACTAAGTTGGTAAGGTCTACAGCATTATTAAATGTTTTAATGTTATGTCTTCATAATAGCATTTGTTCTTGTAATGAACATCTTAAATTACTATTAGACGCTTCAATCAATGAAAAAGAATGAGTATCATTTAACTTTTTGACCTCAAATGAAGAAATCAAGTTAGGGTTTGCCTTTTTTGGTCATTTTATCTCGGTATCAAAAAATGCCGCTAATTCTCTAGCCATAACAAGATAACATTGCGCATCAGCACGGTTAGAAAGAATTGAAACTTCAATCATATAATCATCTAAATCAAAATAGGTTATTGGGTCGATATTTAAATCTATTTTATCTAATTGAAATATTTGATTGCCAAATTCCTCTGGAATTACATTCGAATTAAAACCTAATTCATCCAAACTCACAAACATACCTTCCGAAGTAATGCCTTTCATTTTTCTTGGAGCAAAGATAATTTCTTTACTTCTCGAACCAGGAACAAAAGAAAGAACATACTGACCTTTTTTCATATTGGTTGCAGTTGTTTGAATAATAGCTTTATGTCCGTCACTATATTCAACCTCGCACACTGTTAAACGGTCGGCTTGAGGATTCTTGTATGTATTTGTAACATGACATATTTTTATACCTTCAACATCACTGAATTTATAATATTGTTCCACTTCAAAACCAATTGAATTTATTGCTTCAACAACATCCTCGATAGTATGAGTTTGTAAATTAGCTAGTCTACATAATGTTTTAAATGAAAAAATCATATTCTTAACTCCTTAAACCTCTATTTAAATTGATTTAAAAATCTTTTATCATTGGTATATAACTCTCGAATGTCTTCAATACCATATTTAATCATTGTAATTCTCTCAATTCCAATGCCAGCTGCAAACCCGTTCATCATATTAGTATAACCAGCAGATTTTAAAACTTTATCATTTAACATGCCTGCCCCCAAAACCTCAATTCATCTATTTTTGAAAAAAATATCAACCTCAACACTAGGTTCTGTAAATGGAAAATATGATGGACGAAGCCTAATTTTTATGTCTTCCTCAAGTACATAAGAAAGCATTTCTTTCAATGTATACATTAATGACGCAAAGGAAACATTACCCACGCTCACTAAATCAAGTTGTGTAAATTGGTGAGTATGTGTTTTATCTTCTTCATCATTTCTATAAACCTTACCAATGGCAAACTGTGAAAATTCCTTATTAGCAAATTTCTCAAGTGCACGAGCGCTTATTCCTGTATTATGTGTTCTTAAAAGCTCATTATTATTTAAATATAAGGAATCCTGCATTTCTCGCGCTGGGTGTGATGCAGGAATGTTTAAATTCTCGAAATTATATCTATCATTTTCAATTTCAGAATAACTTAGCTCAATATAACCATTAAATAAAAGCCACTCTCTAAATTTTTGAGAAACAAGATTAACGGGATGAATTGAACCTTCGTTTTCAACAGGAGTGGCATAATCCACAAAATCTTTTTCTAGTTGTTTTTGGATTTCTAAATTATTAAGTTTATCCTTTGCTATATCAAAAAAGTCTTCTGCTTGTTTTTTTAATTCTTGAATTTTTTTACCTATTTCTGGTTTTAATTCCTTAGAAGCTGTTTTTAATTGCTCCATTAATTGTTTTAATTCAGGAGAATTATTAAATTGATTTTTAATATTTTTTAAGTCTTCTAAATTATTGATTTTATCCAAATTAAACATTATTGTTCTCCTTTTTTTTAACTATTTCTCAGTATTGTTTAACTTTCTTTTCTCAACCTTGGCCTTGATATTCATATGTCTTTAAATTTATCAATTCATTAGGCAGATATTGTTGCTGGACTCAATGATAAGGATAATCATGAGGATACTTATATTTCTCTTTTTTAAAACTTTCAGACAAATTAAATTCCTTAAGATAGTAAGGAGGCTGATAAATTAAATTACGTTCCAATATTTTTTTAGTTTGTTGTATAGCAAGATATCCTGAGTTTGATTTGGGACTCAAAGAAATATTAAGAATCGCAAAACCAATCGGCAAATAACCTTCTGGTAATCCTAATCGCTCGAAACTTTCGATTGCTGCTAGCGTTTGTGGGCCGACCATTGGATTTGCTAACCCAACATCTTCATAAGCAGCGCATAACATTCGACGAAATAAATCGCTAGTGTCTCCAGTTTTTAAAATTAATAGCCCTCAATACAAAGCAGCATCAGGATCGGAACCTCGCAATGACTTATGAAAAGCACTTAGCAAATCATAATGATTATCGGCATTATTATCACTTGCAAAATTTATTGAGGGGACCAACTCTTTAATTTTTCCCAATGTAATATTATCACTTGTGCTAAGTTTACTTATAAGATCAACAATATTTATGGCTCCTCGAAAATCGCCGTTAGCCTGTGTGGCAATAAAATCTTGTATTTCAACATTTTTTAATCAGTCGAATTGCATTTGTATAGATATCTGTTGTAGTCTTTTTTTAATATCTTGTTGCGTTGGAAAATCCATTTCAATAATATGAGTTCTTGAACGCAATGCTGGTTGTATTTTAAAATAAGGATTCTCAGTAGTTGTGGCATAAATGGTAATAAAACCGTCTTCTAAGTAAGGCAACAAAATATCTTGTTTATCTTTATTCAATCTATGCAGCTCATCAATTATTAAAATGTCGTTATTTTTGATTTTTTTAAGTAAATCATCCTTCTTATCAATAGCAGCATTAAAAAAATCATAATTAACATTCATTTGATTAGCAAGAATTGAAGCTATTGTAGTTTTGCCACAACCTGGTTTACCATAAAAAATGAATGAAGAAAGGTCTTTATTTTTGATTATAGAATTGAAAAGGTTTCTTTTAATTTTTGAACAAACAAAATCATCTAAATTATTAGGGCGCAACTGATTAGATAGGTTTAATTTCATATTACTAATTATAATTGAAATTAAAAAACTATAAGAATATTCTATGATGGTGTTTTAAAAGCAACTCTCATTCAATTTAGCCATTAAAAAAGCGCACACTTTCGTGTGCACTTATTTATAAAATAAATTTATTTTGTTTCCTGTGTTGTAGTATCAACCACTGGTTTTGGGGTTGCTTCCTTCTTAACAAATTCTTTTTTAACTGGACCAATATAAGGCAAAATAGCAACTAATCTTGCTCTTTTGATTGCCAATGCTACCGCTCTTTGGTGTTTAGCACATGTTCCAGTTATTCTTGAAGATATAATTCTTCCTTGTAGATTTACTAATTTTGATAATAGTTCTTCATTTTTATAATCAACATAAGCAACAGGTAATTTATTTGAACAAAATTGACATGGACGTTTACGAACGAATAATTTCTTACGAACAATTCTCGCCATTTTTTTCTCCTTTATTTAAAAGTCTCAACTCAAACCATCTATGGCATCATCAACATCACTTGTATGTTCCGTAGATGCTTGTTCACTAGTTGGAACCTTGTTATTTTCTTCATTGGAAATGCTAAACTCTTTAAAATTATTTTTTCTTCTAGCCTCAGTAACTTCTCGCGATTCAAGAGATTGTATTTTATCAGCACTAACAACATAATTATTAATTAATTGACCATTTTGATCAGTTGTTCTTGTTGATTGGAAAGTTCCCTCAACTAGCATCAACGACCCTTTATCTAAAAATTTGTTAATAAATGATGCATTGCTTCTTCACGCTACGCATGGAATAAAATCCGCAACAGGTTCAGAGTTAGGCGTCGAATATGTTCTAGTTACAACGATTGTAAACCTTGAATATTCAACGCTTGAAGCAGTAATCCCCTTATATGGCTTTGAAGCTAGTCTTCCGACTAAAATAACTTTGTTCATAACTTTTGCCTCCAATAAAATAAAATTAACTATTTAGCCACTGGTTGTTGTTTTTTAATGTATGGTCTTCTTTGTTCATTTCTTCTATCATTTGATGTTGCTTCTTTGTTTTCATTTTTATCAAATGATCTTCTATTTTCAAAATTTCTTTTTGTAAATCTTCTTTGTTTTCTTGGCTTCAATCCTTTTTCTGAATTTAAATTAATAATTAATGATCTAATAATTGACTTATCAATATTAAATTTTCTTGTTAATTCTTTTATTAATTCAGGTTGTGCACTTGTTAAAATCAAGAAATATGTTGCACGTGTTAATTTGTTAATTGGATACGCTAATTCAGTTCTCTCTAATCTTTCGAATTTTGTGTTTTTTTCATCTAATACTGAGAATATTAAATCCTTAACACTTTCTTCTGTTGATGTAGGGTTAACTAGAATCATAATTTCATATTTTGACATTATAGTTCTCCTTTTGGACTTTTGGGCCTTTATATTTTGGCCAAGGAGTCTCACCCTTTTGTTAATAATTTTTTAAAATTAAAATATTTTAACCTAATTATTTTACTAGAAAATATAGGGATTTTTTCAATATATAAATTTTATGGTTAAGTTACACAAAACACAGTTATTTTTCTAGTTCTTCAAGAATTTTCTTTGTTGTTTTAAATTGAAACTTTGCGACGTTATATAACTCAGAAATCCCAAATTTCTTCACAAAACTAACTCCTTGTTTAATAACCAAATCGCTTGCTCCAAGTATAAAATCAAAGCCATCATAATTAGCTTTTTGAGCTTCCATCTTTTTAAGAAGAATATATCTTGCTAAAATGGAAGCGCAAGCCACGGATAAAAATTTATCCTCAGCTTTTGTTTCTTGTACCAAACTAATTCTCTCAAAAATATTCTTCTTGATAAGATTCTTATTATAAAGGTTTGCTATATGCTCATTGAACTTATTCAATGTTGTATATTGGTCAATAACAACTTTTTTATTATTTTTTACAATATTCTGCAATCTATCAATTGAATTAATATGAATAAGAGTTTTAACTGCATTATTATTAATTCCAAACTTAATCAAGTTATTATAACCCTTCTGACTCATTGTTGTATCCTTAAACAAAACAACATTATTTTTAATAATGTATTCAGCAATCCCCATTATCTTAGAATCACTAAGTTTTTTACTATCCTTAACGCCAAGATTTTTAATTAATTGAATATTTTCTTCCGGAATAAAACAAGCAACTGAAACAATAGGAGCAAAATAATCGCCTACTCCTGTTTCATCAACGCCAATATAATCAGAATCTTTTGTCATCATATTATTTTTCGTCTTTATTATAAAAATTATCGGCTTTTACAGTTTTTAAATTCTTCTTTGATTCATTTTTTAGGTTCTTAGCCATTTCAATATATTTATCTGGATTATCTAAGAATTCATCAATAAAGTATCCAACAGCTCCTTCTTTATTTGTTTGAGGCATCACAACTGTCGAAACCTTCTTAATTGCTTGCTCAGCGTTCGCAGGGCAAACTCCCACATTACCGATTTCATACATGCTCAGATCGTTATATGAATCTCCCATTACAATGGTATCGTCAATATCAATGTTGTAATATCTCATCATTAAAGAAATAACCTTACCTTTATCAACTCCAATAGATGTAATATCAAAAACAGGGCTTAATCCTTCACCTTTTGATCAAGATGAAAATTCGCCAAGATCTCCATATCTTCTTTTTAAATATGTTAATAAATCAAGAACATCAGTTGTAGGTTGACAATCAAAAACTATTCCTGTTGGTTTTAAGGGTAATTTTTCCAAATTTATTGATTCGCGGAATTTTGTAGCTTGATTAAAACCAAAGACCTTCTCTAGGTTCGGATCTCTATGCATTAATTGAACTCAGTCCGGCCCTTCAATAGCATAATTTGAAATTTCTTTTTTAACTTTTTGATCACCTAAAATGTATAAAACCTCATTCAAATCAAGATATGTTATTGTTGGTATAAAGAATGGATCTGCAGGATTATGTATATGAGCTCCATTATAATTACCCACAATAGCGTTTAATCCAAGTTTTTGATAAACCGGCATTGTGCTTCTTCATGGTCTACCAGTTATGATAGATACAATATGTCCTTCCTTAATAGCTCTCTTGATTGCTTCTTCTGTTTTAGGGTGAATAGTTCCAGCACCAGAATCTGCTAACAATGTACCATCAAGATCAAGAGCAAATAAAAATCTTCTATTATTTGATTCTTTATTAAAAGCCATTTTTTTCCTTTCTTCAAAATTTAAATATTTATTTTCTTTAAAAATAAGGTAGAAAATAGAAAATGAGACACATAGTCTCTCTTTCTATTTCTTTGTTCCAAAAATACGGTCACCAGCATCTCCTAAACCAGGAAGAATATAGTTATTTTCATTTAATTCTTCATCTTTTGAAGCTAAATAAATATCTACATCAGGATGCTCAATATTAACCTTGTTAATCCCTTGTTCAACACCAACCAAACATATAAGTTTAATGTTTATAAAACCTTGTTTTTTTAATCTACTAATAGCATCGCAAGCCGATGAACCTGTTGCCAACATTGGGTCAACAATAATTACATAGCTATCTTTCTCAACATTAGGAATTTTAAAAAAATACTCAACTACTTGTGTGGTTTCCTCGATACGATACATTCCAATATGACCAACTCGAGCTTGTGGTACTAAATCTAATATACCATTAACCATACCAAGACCAGCACGCAATATAGGAATAATAACAATCTCCTTATCCAATTGCTCGCCATGAAAAATTGAACCTGTTGGTGTTTTGACCTCTAACGGCTTAGTTTGATAATCTCTTAACATTTCATAAACCATTAAAGATGCTATTTCATTAAGATTTTGCCTAAACTCATTATGAGTGGTGTTTTCGTCTCTCATCTTTGTCAACTTAGCATTGATAAGAGGGTGTTGAAAAATTTTTACCATATTTTGTCCTTACTTATTTGTTAAATTTTTAACTAGTAATTTGAACTATTATCTACTTTACCTTCGATAATTGTAACTGATTTTGAGGTACCTAGTCTATTAGCGCCTAATTCAACCATTTTTAATGCATCATCCTGTGATTTGATTCCACCAGATGCTTTAATTAATAAATTATCCTTAGCGACTTCCTTCATAATTTTAATATCTTCAAAACTTGCTCCTCTATATGAAAAACCAGTTGACGTTTTAATAAAATCAGCACCTGATTGTAATACTATTTCAGTTGCTTTAGCAATTTCTTCATTTGTTAGTAGTGCTGTTTCAATAATTACTTTTAAAACTTTATTACCACAAACTTCTTTAATTGCTTTAATTTCATTAAGAACATATTCATATTGTTTGTCTTTAAAACGCCCAACATTCATAACCATATCAATTTCATCTGCGCCGTGTTCAAGAGCGATTTTTGTTTCAAAAACTTTAACACTTGCAACGTTATATCCTAATGGGAAACCAATAACTGTGCAAATTAAGACATCAGTATTTTTTAATTGTTCTTTTGCGTATTTAACATAAGAAGGCGCTATACAAACAGATTTAAAGTCATATTTTTTAGCCTCTTCTATTAATTTATCTATATCTTTTGTTGTTCCTGCTTGACCAAGGAAGGTATGATCAATTAACTTATTTAGCATTTTTTTTCTCCTATTTTTTGTTTTTTAATTACATTAATTTAGTTAGAACTTCTTTGGTTTCAAAAGGTTTTGAACCAAACTCAATTTTATCTATTAAATCATTAGATAGCTTTTCATCGATTGGTTTAGATGAATATAAAGTAAATAAAACATCACCTTTTTTAACAAAATCATTTGTTGTTTTATTTAAATAAACACCAGCATCAAAATCAATATTATCCTCTTTTTTGCTTCTTCCAGCGCCAAGTTTCATGGCCACTAATCCAAATTCAATAGCTGAATTAATTTTTAGATATCCTTCATTTTGTGAAATGATTTCAAACTTATATGTTGGATTAAATCAATTAGATTCATAAACTTCATCAACATTTCCGTTTTGCGCTTTAATTCATTCATTGAATTTTTGCAATGCTTTACCATTAGCGATAACTTCTTTAATCATTGCTCTGGCATGTTGCTCATCTTTAGCATTATTTGAAATAGTAAGCAATGTAGCACCCGATGAATATATAATTTCGGTAAAATCTTTAGGACCCATACCTTTTAAAGTATCCACTGCTTCGAGAATTTCAATTTTATTACCAATAGCACGGCCAAGAGGTTTCTCCATATTTGTAATTTCAACTGCAATCTTTTTGTTTAATTTTTTACCTATTTCAATCATTAATTTACCAAGTTTTTCAGCTTGATCAATATTTTTCATAAATGCCCCATTACCACATTTAACATCTAAAAGTATACAATTTGAACCTGTTGCTAGCTTTTTAGACATAATTGATGAAGCAATTAAGGGTATGGATTCCACAGTGCCTGTAACATCGCGTAGTGCATAAATCTTTTTATCTGCTGGAACTAGTTTCTCGTTTTGTCCCACTACTGCAATGTGATGTTTTTCAACAACAGTCTTAAATTGATTGTCCGTTAGAGATATCGTATATCCGGAAATTGATTCAAGTTTATCCAATGTTCCGCCAGTGTGTCCTAGGCCACGGCCAGACATTTTAGCAACTGTAAGACCAAGCGCCGCTAGTATTGGACATAACACAATACTTACCTTATCTCCAACTCCGCCCGTTGAGTGCTTGTCAACAATAGTTGTATTTAAATATGACCAATCAATTGTGTCACCCGAATTTATCATTGCATTAGTTAGATACGATGTTTCTGTTTCATTTAATGAATTTAAACGAATTGCCATAAGAAGGGCTGAAGCTTGGTAGTCAGGAATATTTCCATTAACATAGTTTTCAACAAAGAATTCTAATTCTTCCTTTGTTAATTCTTCTCTATTAGCCTTCTTATTTATGATATCAATTATTCTCATTATTGAAAATCCTTAGCAAGTGCAAGAGCAATTTTCATCATTCCATTAAATGAATTTTGTCTTTCTTCACTAGTTGTAAATTCATTTGTAACTAGATTATCAGAAATTGTTAACAATGTTGCAGCTTTTTTGTTTAATCTTTCAGCAACAGTAAATAAACCATATGCTTCCATTTCTGCACAAACCGCACCACCAGATGTTTCAATTCTTTCGCTAATAGTTTTTTCTGTATAAAATGCATCTTCACTTAAGATTCTTTCAAAATGAACATCCATTCCCAACTTTTTAGCATAATCTAAGATCAATTCATTCAAGTCATGACTTGGTATTGCGATATTATTTTTATCTCCTTTAATAATTGAACTTCTAAAAGCTGTACTTTCGCTATATGCAGATGATGCAAGAACGATTTCATAATTTTTTAATTCTGCTTTAAACGATCCTGCTGAACCAATTCTAACGATTGCTTCAACACCATATTCTTTAAATAGTTCATATGCATAAATTCCGATTGATGGAACACCCATCCCGGAAGCGCACACAGAAACTTTGTTTCCTTGATAAAAACCAGTATACATTAAGACATTTCTTACATTAGAAACTAATTCAACATTTTCTAAGTAATTATCAGCTATATACTTAGCTCTCAAGGGATCACCAGGCATTAAAACTAACTTTGCAAACGCATTTTCTTTAGCATTTATATGAGGTGTCATAAAATCTCCTTTTTTCTTATTTTTTTCTTATATATTTCCATATTTTTAATTACATTAAAAATTTTATTACAAAATTAGTTTTTAATTATCTTTATGATATATAAAAGTCCTAACAAATTTGATTATTATCATTTATAAGTGTAGCCCCCTCATTAATTAAATCAATATTTTGATCTTCACTTAAATGATCTCTAAAGAGTAAGCATTGCACATCTTTACCTTGGTCAAGAAACTCATTAATTGTTCCGTTATATTTTTTTTCCAATGAAGAAAGCAAAATTATCTTTTGACATAAACAAGCGTTAATTCTTTGTCTACTATAAAATGCATTTTTAGTTATGTGATATTCACTAGGATATTCGGATATAATTAAACAGTTATCATTTAAAAATTCTTTTAAATTTAAATTGTTTTTAGCATATTCAATTCCACATGGAAGCAATATAATAACCTTAAAATTACGCTTCAAAAATGTTTTTAGGATTTTTTGCTCTAATCCAGTCCAATATAAATTAATAAACACGCTATCATTGTCATTTTTGTATTTTTCTATATATTCAATTATATTTTTTGTTTCATATGATCCTGTTAAGTAGATGCATTGTTGCCTATTGCTTTGTTTTAAGATATTAAGATTTCCTTCATAAAATAACACAAATGGTGGCTTAGTTATATTTAAAAGTTGTTTAGGGTATTCATCATCTAAAATAGTTATAAATTTTTTATTTTTCTCATGAATTTTAAATTTAAATGTATCAAATTCTTCTTCTTTAATTTCTTCCTTATTTTTTATTGCCTTATAAACATCGTTTCAATCACCTTTGTATTTAAATATAAAATATAATAGTATTTCGTTCATTCGTCCTCCACATATAAACATAATATGCTAAGAAGATGATTTCTTCAATCAAATTGGGAAAAAACAGAGAAAATAAAAAGACACAAAAATGCCTTTTTTATAAAAAGATGAAATTCCATATGCTATATAAAATACATCTCCAATTTTTATCTAAAATTTCGCTAATAACACAACAAAAAGTATACTTAAATGACGTTATAATATTTATCTTTGCCTATTCTAGTGTATTTCAAATCATTTTTGTAGTTTCTATTCTAATGTTGTTTTAATAAATAATTTTTATGAATTACGCTTGCAAAATAGTAAATTTTAAAGAACGATAAAATTACAAATAATGATGATGATAGAAATAGAAATGCTTCTAATACTTCTAGATTTTCATAATAAATTATCGAAATGGCTTTGTGCTTTGGATTTAAGAATTCAGTCGGTTTATTGCTTTTTAGTTTTCATAAAAGAACATCAATTGCATTGAGTAAGGTTGCATCTAGTATAACTGATATCGATAATAAAATTATGTTAATTGCAAATAATATATTAATTATTATAGTGTTCGTTTTAGATATAGTTTTTATTTTTGATTTAAAACATATATATAAGATAACGGAAAATGTGATTAATATTATCCCTAAAACTAAAATTGTGGCTCTAAATCCACTATATCAAAATATTGCTACTGCTTCCTCATGTTTAATGACTTGAGGATAAGATTGCCGGGCTTCATAATCCAAAAAATACTGCGTATATAGAAGTGTTATAATAAAAAATAAAACTACAAATATTGTATAAATGGTTAGTATTGCTATTCATTTTGATTTAGAATTGTTTTTATTTTCCATTATTTATATTCTGTATATCTTCTTTCTAATGATGAAGCAAAACCAAATATTACAAATATAATGTAAGCAATAACCAAAATAGTTACAATAGCAATAATTATTTTCTTCTTTTTACTCATTATTTAATATACCCCTTTTCTTTTAGTAAAAAATTCATTTCATTCCCATCATATTTAACTCCATTATAATTAAACATTTTTTCTAATTTATCTCTTTTCTTATTATTTATTACAAAATTATAATCTCCAGCAACATGATTTTTTGATATTATCATTTGCGAATAATTTTTGTCTCATCCATAGTTACACAAAAATCTTCCATCCTCATATGCACCATACGCAACAATTACATGCCCACTTTTTCATAATTTCTTATCGCCGTCATCTTGAGATACCCCTGTATAAAATCCCGCCAAGGCAGTTGGCCTCTTATAATCTACAATTGTTGACCAGGGTTGGCCAAAGATATAGTCACCTCAATATGAATAATTAATTTTAGAGTTATATCATTTGTTATTTAATATTGATTCTGCAATATATTTTGCCTGTCATCAATAATTAACACCGCCACCAAACCATGTTTTTTGATATAAATATTTCAAAAAATTACTATCTAATTGAGGAATTAGAGCATAATTTAAATTAGTCTTTAAATCATTGTATGAATTAAATGAACCATTCGGAATCCTTAAAAAAGTTTTTCTTTCTCAACTGTTATAATATCCTGAAGATTCAAATAATTCATTATATAAAATTAACATATTAATAGCTACATAACCGCAAATTCCACCATTAGATTTTTTTAAATATTGTTCACTTTTGGTGTAATATGAAGGAAACTTCTTATAATATTGAAATTCATCATTATCGTTTGGAATAAATGAATTTTCTTCACTATTTAAGCCATAATTATTATAATCAGCTACCTTAAATCACCACGAATTAGCAACCTCATGGTCAGCATAAATAAGTCCGTTTTTTTCCTTATTAATTTTATATTTTTTAAATTCTTTTTCCGTTTTAGCATTTTTTACTTCAATATAATTGCTTTTTTTAAAGTGGATATATTCCGAAGAAATAAGATTGTTAGGATCTCTTTCTCTTTCATGAGGTAATATTTTTTCCTTAGGTTCTATAATAATAGTTTCATTAAAACCACCGTTTCCAAGATATTCTAATTGTCTGGCTTCTCTTAGATAAAAATTATCGAATTTCAAATCTGGATTTACTTCATAAATTTTCTTGGTTTTATTGCTAATAACAGAATAACCTTTATCATTAAATCAATACATTTTACCAGTTAAAAAATTGGGGATACGGTTACTCACGACATCAAACTCTCTAACTATTTTAGTATTTTGTCTACCCGTAAGCTTTATGTAATCGTACAAAACATAAAAACGTTGTTTCTCTTCATCACTCTGAAATTGATCATTAGAAATTTTAGCCGATATGACAAATAGAGGCATTATAGTTAGTATAGGTAATAATAATTTCATTCTTTTCATAATTGTTCCTTTTTAACATCCATATATATTTAATTTTATTCCAAAATATAATGTAGATACCCAATTCACCAAATAATGAAAATTAGTGACTTATTTTTTGTTAAAAAAAGATAAAAGGCTTTAGTTTTCGCTTTTTCTCTATAAATTTATTTTTTATATAGTTCTTAAAATTAGACTAAATTTATTAACGCCTAAATGCTGCGCATAAAAAAAATAAAAAGGCACAAAATGCCTTTTTGCACGATAAACCGCTTTTTGTTCTGTAAATTAACAGCGCCAACTATTTATCTAAACATATTAAAATAATATGCTTCCCGATCTTTATTCATTTATATTAATCAGGTTCCCCTACCAAAATTTGGGTTTCTAACTCATGGAGTTTACATCGTTGCACCTTAACTAAATAAGCTCGTCTCTGTTGCACTAGTCGTCAATTATTTAAATAACTGCCTAGGCTTATTTGGCCTAGCATGATCACTACTTGCATCGCAGCAAGTGCTAGAGCGGATTTTCCTCTACATAAAATAATTATGCAGCAGTTGGCTGTGCATAATTATTTTACTCTATTTTTATTTTTTTAGCTAAATCCTAATAGAAATCTTCGGGATTAATTTTATCAAGTCCAGACCATGATGAATTCGAACGCTTATTATTTAATTTCATGAATTTACCATAACCGCCTTCTTTTAAAGTTAGTAAGATATATTCTTTTTTAGAAATCTCATATGCTTGTCCGCCCTCGCTAATCTTATATTTAAATCTAGTTAAATTACCCTTTTCTTTATCATTATAACCAGAACTAGTAATTAAATAAGTAATTGATTCAGGACCATAATTACTATCATCAAAGTAAGTTCATGACTTGACAAATCAAAAACCAGATTCACTTACTGCATAATTAGTAAATTGACGACGATCAATATCTTTTGTAAAATAGCTTTGCATACCTGAAAATTTAGAGCTTAAAAACGGAATGGCCGAAATGTTAGTTCCTTCCTGAATCTCTCATAATAACGAACGAACACCTGTATATAAATTAATTTTTCTTCGACTCACATCACGTTGAGCAATATCTGTTTCACGCCCAAATGTTTCAAAAAGAATATAATCAATCGCTACCTTAAAACGATATAACGCCTGCCATTCAGGTGTCTTAGATCTGACTTTAAAACTACTATCTTGAGTTTTTTGATTCTTATAATATTCAATACTTAACATTTTAAAGATTTCATTAATCAATGACAGTGCATCAAGGTCAGGAGAAATATTATCTGGATCATTATTTTGAATGTTACTCGTTGAAGTCGAATTGCTTAATTGTCCAATACTTACAAAATCAAGTAGAGTATTAATATTGGTACGCTTTGTTGGATCGGGATTCATATTAATGTTTCGCAAACCATTATATAAAACCGAATCCTTTAAATTACTTTTTCCAAATAATAGATTTATAAGCTTAATCAAGCGAGCACCATTAATAGCCTTAGTTTCACCAACAAAAGAAGCAATAATCTTAAGATCATTAAATGAAAATCCGGCCTTAATTTTTTCAATGGCATCAAGAAGTCATTTGACTGGTTCAAATATTGAGAAATTTTTACTATAGCCAACAATGTGATCGATAGTTCTCTTAACAACTTTTCGTTTATAAAAATCAGTTTTGATTAATTCTTTAAAAATAGCGCTAATTAATTCTTTGATAAATGAAATATCTTCGGCTGTAACATTTTCCAATTTTAAATAATTTAATACATGACCAATAACAATCTTCATTAAATCATCGTCTTCAACAACTGCTTCTAGTACTTTTGTTACATTATCTTTTAATTTTTGCGAAACTTTTTCTAATGTTTTAGTTACTATTTCACCAATATTTGCTGCTTGGACTTTTGGTTTTGTTAGAAAATCAGATATAACATCGCTAATTAACGTTTTTAAAATTGGTTTGTCTACAAATTTATCAACTATAGTTTGCAATTCGGACTTAGGTATTAAATCCTGTTTTATTTCTTGCCATTTTATCTTTTTAATTTGGTCTTTAAAGATTGTATGAACAACCTCGATTATTGCTTCCTTGCCAACAGTTTCGCTAGAATCAAGTGAACCATTCAAGCCAGTTAATACATTGAATATTGTGCCTTCAATATTCTTTAAAAACTCTTTTTGTTCATCAGAAATAACTGGATTTAGCACATTTTGAGTGTTATTAGATATTGTATGTTGGTTGTTTATTTGATTAGTCAATTTTGGTATATTTCTTTCCAAATAATGATATAAAGAACTAAATTCTTTAACTAACTGTTCTTTTGATATGTTATTTCCAATAAGTGATTTAAACATATCCTCTATATTTTGGGATGTAAATAAAACCTTTCAATCGATTTTCTTTAACCCTGAAATTATTTTTGATATCAATATATTTTGATCAAAATGGCCCTTTGGGTCAATAATATCAATGTCAACAAGACTCTCAAAAAGCTTACTTATTATGTCTGATACAATATTTTTATTACCTAGATTTTTAATAATTCTGGTACCCAAGTTAGCAATATTTTCAAACTCGTCGCTAGTTGAATCAAATTTTAATTCTAAATGAATTGCATTCAACACAAATTTAACTAAACTATTAATATACGCTTCATCAGAAGTGGCATTAGAAACAATTTTTTTAATAAAGTCACTGATCGAAGACTTATTTAGGTTCAAAAGTTTCTTAATTAATTCATTTATATTATGAATATTCTCTAATGATTTTGGGTCTAAGGAAATTAGTGTATTAATAAAGTTAGTTATAAGGTCCTTAGTATCGTCCTTATCAAAGATAAATTCAATAATCTTTTCTTTTGTTTTGTTAGCAAAATCTCGAGCGTTTGAGTCAACTTTTAAAATAAGATTTGTTAAAAAGTCTAATTTAGTTTTTACATACTCTTTTATTTTTGGAGATTTACGTATCTTTTGAACTAGACTAGGAATTTCTTTTTTGATAGACTCGCGATCAGAGGCATTTAAAATTGAAAATCCAACTTTAATTAATCTAAAAATATCATTTATATTTATCTTAATTCCCTCTTTTTTATTGAACTCAACAATTGTTTTATTCTTTGATTTTTCTTGCAAAGTAACAGATGGAGTAGCAAAAAGTAACTCTAGCTTATCAAAATTATTTATAACTAAAAGAATAATATTAGCTAAGTCATGCGAGTCTAATCCTGATAAGAATTGGTCTAACTTATCTATGTTTATTTTATTAAATATGCTAATAAGGTCGAACGCACTATTAAAGTTATATTTCTCAAAATTGAATTGATATTGGTTAATATTTTTAACTAATAATTTAATGGCAGATTTAGTTATAGCATTGCTTATATTAAGATCTGGGAGGAAATTAATTGCCTTGTTAAATATTGCTTTTAGCGATTCTTTTTGGCCGTTTTTAAATTCAATGCCATTAAGTTTTTCGGCAACAAATTCAACTAAGAAATTAGCAATTGATTGCTTTAATTGTTCGCTTTCTTTTGATAATAAAATATCATTTAGAATTAAGTCTACCTTTTTAATTATCCAATCCTCGTTAACTATGAAGAAATTCTTAAATCAGCCTTCAAAAGAATCTACATTCTTTAGGACATCCTCAAGCAATAATTTTTCAATAATTTCATTGATATTTTGTGAAACAAGATCATTATATTTTAGATTAATAAGATCTTTCGTGTCTTTAATTATTGAAGTGAGAGCTCCTTTTGAATGTTCTCCTAAATTTAAATTAGATAAATTTATATTATCAAACATATTATTAATCAATTGTTTAGGATTAATATTTTTTAAAATAAATTCTAAAAACTCTTTTTTGCCTAACAATACTTTTAAAGTTTCTACAAGTTTTTTTTCACCTAGTGCTTTCTTGTCTTGTTTTATAATTAAAATATCAAAAATTTGTTCTATATTTTCCTTATTAAAACTAAATGTTTGTTTAAGGGCATCACTCAATTTTTTTTGGAAATCAATATAACTTGATGTATCTGTTAATTCGCTGAGTTTTTCTTCCAAATTCTTCTTTAATTTATGGATTAAAGGACTGTTTGGAATAGATTTTAATAATGATTTTAGGTAATTAAGAACTATTAGATCTTCATTGGCGCTAAATTTTATGTTTGCTTGTTGTTTTACTAAACTAATTAGATATCTGGCAATCACATCCAGCAATTCCTCGTCACCCAATATACGGTCTAAATTGGTTTTAATGAAATTTAATAAATTATTTGTTTTAACATTTTTAAATAATTTAATCGCAAGTTTATTTGCATCTAAAACTATTGGTTTGTCATCGGCAAATAAACTATTTAAAATCAAAACTAAACCTTGTTTATTTTCTTCGTTTAATAAAAGGCTATATGACTTGTTAATAATTAGACTAGCTAATAGTGAATAATCTCCTTTATTATTTAATATTTCCTTAATAACTGTCTGATTGCCATTTTTAAGAGTTTTAGATAGTAAATCAGATAAGAATTTCTTAAAACCTTCGTTTTCTTTTAGATCGTAGATAGCATCAACTAAATAAGGTATTAATTCCTTCTTATTTTCAGAAGAAAGTTTGTTCAATATCTTTTGAACTATACCTAAAATTTTTTCAACATTAATGTTTGGAATAGTTTTTTTAGTTGGCTCTTGCAATGAAGATGCTGTAGATTCATCATTTGTTGGCTTCTCGTTCAAAGCAAAAAGATGCACAGCATTCAGAAGAAGAGTTTTTAATAATGTTTTTAGCTCATCTTTTGATATCTTGTTAATAAAGAAATCCTCAGATGCTTCAACAATTTTTATAATATCTAAATCATCAATAAAGTCAACAATTTTTGCTCAGTCATATTTATTAAAATCAATACCAAATTTCTTGATATTTGAAGTCATTGTATTTAATAAGCTTTCGACCAATGGCCCAAATATTTTTTTATCCTTAACAAAGGCAATTGCTTTTTTGACTATCGATTTGATGTTTCCTTGTTCATTAACACTTAATTTTTTGTAATTAATTTGAGTAGAAATTAAATAAACAACTATATCAACAGTTTTTTGCTCGCTTTGTTGATTAACCAAAATAACATTGTTTATTATGTCTAAAATAAATTCCTTCAAAAATTCCTTATTTTCATTAATTAATAAGAAAAATAATTCATTTAAATTTTTTACATTTTTAATTTTTTCATTTGAAACTGAATTTTTAATTAATTCCTTAATTTTTGGATTTATCTTGTCATCTCATCTTTTAATTATTAATGCCAATACATTATTTAATAACCCTTTAACATCATCTCTAACATTTTGGGGCAGCTTTGCAAAATCAATCTTTTTAGGGATATCCGCAACAATTTTTTTAAGATTTAGCTTGTCAAGAATAAAATCAACATTATTTTCATTTTTTAAAAATATTGATAAAACATTAATAAATTTGTTAAATCCATCTTTTTCTTTTGTATTCTTTAGGCTTAAAAAATCAAGAAACATTTGTATTGCACCGGGGTTTGTTGATTCAATCAAAAGATTGCTTAATTCTTCTTTTAGATATAAACCCAGCTTATCAAAAGTATCAACTTTTGATATATCAATTTTTTTAGTTATCTTCTTAAAATTATCAATAAAGTGTTTAAATAAGTTTGAATCCTTAATGTTTCTTAAAATGCTTTGTATATAAGTTTCGATCAGTTCTTTTTCAACATTGGTTAGTTTTACATTTAACGATGAATTAATGTATGAGGTAAGAACATTCACTAATAATTTAGTATTTTCCTTACTCGATATTTGTTGCAATAAAGTCTCTACTAATGTTATCAATCCATTTTCTTGTACTCTTTTTAAGGTTGAAACAACAAAAGCAAATAGTGAACTTTTGTCATATAGCTTACCATTATCAACAATGTCATTTACCAAAAATTTTAGCTTATCAATAATTATCTTATTATTAACTGATTTATATAATGAAGAATAACTAGACTTTACAAACTCTTCTATATTATTAAATTCGGGATTTGCTGATAGTATTTGTTTCTCATAACCTTGTTTTTTAATGAAATTAATTAATGGATGTATAACAACATAGTCCCCAAGTCTATCTAAAATTTGGTTAAATAAGCTACCCTTTGCAGTGATATCGTCAATCAATAATGAAAATAAGTCTTTTATATAGTTCTTACCTGTTATATTCAAAATGTTATCAGAATTATTTGCAATATTTCTAAGCAATGTAAGCATAGCTTCTCTTGTTTGATCATCAAGCAGGTTACTTATATTATTTGAATTTATTATGTTTTCCGCTTGCACTAATCCAACTCCGAGATATTTTATTCCATTATAGTATTTATTAAGATCAATGTTAGGCTTTCTAGGAACATTGCTAATTAAAGCAAAAAAGACACGATTATTTTTATTGGCATCCTTTGTATTAAATAGCAACCCCTTCACAAATGCTTTAATAAATGAATGTGTATCTAACAACTTATTATCTTTGTATGAATCGAGTGTAGTTTCTACAAAAAGATCAAGAAGTTCATATGAATACTTAAAATCCTTTAGATTTTCCACTGTTGTTTGAATGAAATATTTAATGTCATCAAGTCTTTCTTGCGGCACTCTATAAACATTTTTTAAGGAGGTTGCAATCTTATCAATAATCTTTTTTAGAGATCCCTTATCTTTGGTTAATCAATCAACAATTGCTTGAAATAGAGAAATAATTTCTTTCTTAGAGTCCCTCAAAATATCATTTATGAAACCATCAAAATTAGTATTAGCAAAATATAATTCGCTTTTGCTTAATAAATTATCCACTGCCTTATTAACAAGATTATCAAATTTTACAACTATATTTTTATCCATTGTTTTCTTATCTCATAATGGCAATAGCTCTTGTGGAAATAGTTGCTTAATAGATTTGTTTGAAAATAATATTTTAATTAATGACGCTAAATTTTGTCTAATAAAAACCTTATTTTCAATTTTAGATAAATAGTTAGAATTTAATACTGATTTTAAGATTAAGTATATACTGTTTTTATCTTGAAATTCTTGCGTAAGAATTTTCCTAATTTCAGATGTTAAAGTATTTTGAGGAGATTTTTTTGCCAATAATTGTGAAACCTTGATATTTGCCTTATTAAGAAAGTGTTGAACATAAACTGAATCAAACAGCTGTTCAAATAATGAAACTATTAAATTATTTTTACGCTTAGATATCAATGAATTTATTAATTCATTAAATCATGTTTTTGCCTCTTTATCATTAATGCCAATAATTGAAAGAACGTTATCAATAAAAGTTTTAAGTTGTTCATTATTTAGCATTTTTATTTTACTACTAAATTCAGCCAAAACAGTTTGAGCAAAAACATTGCTTGATTCAGAAGCAATAAGACTACTATTTTTTGAATTTTTTTCAAATGGATACGGTTTCTTAAATGTATCTACATTATTTCCAACTACTCCAAAAATTAATGATTTAATTGTTGTTGCTTTTTTTATAAATGAAATTGCTTTATTGTGATTTGAAAATTCATTGTTGTTGAATAATGAATTATATTCTGTAATATTTGTAGACATTTTTGCAAATATGTCCTGGGCAAGTTTTTTATAACCGTTGACACTTGGAAAGATACTTAAATAATCAGTCGAAAATTGTTCAGCATTTTCATAAATGCTATTTTCAGATGAAAAACTATAATAGTTTAAACTCTCACTGTCGGCGATATTGCTAATTGTTTTATTCAATAAATCTGTTGTTGTTTTCAAAACGTTATTTTGAAAATTACCTTGAATATTGATAGTATGAATTAAGGGCGCACTATATCCAATTAGATTGATATTTATATTAGGATTTATTTGTTTTATTTCCCTAACTATCTCTGTATAATTTTTTGACAATTGTGCAATTCTTGCTGAAATAATTTTATTATAGCCTACAATAAATTGATTTTCTTCTTTTTTATCTTTAAATTGTCTTAATACTAATGACAAAATTTCATCTTTCTTAAAGATATCATTAAATCCTAATGAAATGGTTATAAAATTTGATTCTTTAATATTACTAATAACCTTTTTACTATTCAAATTAGCATTATACAAACCTAATTTTTTATTTAGATTTATTACCTCATTAAATTCATTTAAATTACTAGTATTGGTTGGTTTTAATAAATGCAATCAAGCATCAGTAGTAGAATAAGATAAACCCAGATTTTCATATCTATTTAATATTGTTTCATCATCATTAATTAGCGAGATTGAATTAGCTAAATATGAGGCATATGAAATTCCGTATACTTCATTATCTTCTTTGCTAAAAAAGTTATTACTATGAGCATTAAAACTATTATTATTTCCAGCCGCATAATCATCACCGATGGCAACATAATTTATTTTTCCGCTAACTGGTTTTTGAATATTTTTCTTTTGAATTTTAGGTTTTGCTTGATCTGGTGCTTTTTTATTATCACAAGAAATAGAAGTAATTGGGATTACTAATCCAAGTGATAAACCAACAGTTATTTTAGTAACTTTTTTAATCATTTCTTTCGTTTTCATGAGAAACCTCCTAACCAATCGATACATCTTCATAGATATATTGATAGTATTCTGGTGCTTTTCTTCCTCGACCAAATATTTTGATAGTCTGAGGAATACCAAATTGCCCAATTATCATGATAAAAATAAGACTTAATTTGCCAGCAATATGCAAGTTGTGTGAATTTGAAGATAATCCTGTTGTCAAACCAGTATTACCAAAAGCTGAGCATGCTTCAAATGTTGCAAAAATAATTGGATAATTAACATCACCAATTTGTTTAGTTTGAGTCGGAAGAGTTGAATAACTAACAATTGATACAATAAATATCAAGACAATAGATAGAGTAAAAACATTTACTGCTTTAATAAGAGTTTCCTTACCAATTTGTCTCTTAAAGGCGTTAATTCTACTGCGGCCAGTCATCATTGTAACTATGCTTAGAAAAATAACTGCTATTGTTGTATTCCGAATACCACCTGCAGTTGAAACTGGTGAAAAGCCGATAAACATAAGGATGCTATGTAATAAAACGGTTGAGTGTGTAAAATTATAGTAATTTACAGTCGAAAAACCAGCAGATCTAGTTGAACTAACTTGAAAGTATATAGCAAATAGTTTGTCGCCCACAGTTCCATATTCCTTTTGATATCAAAAAGTAGTTTCTGATTTAGAACTATATTCCAATATAACACTTATGCTAAAACCTAATACAGTAGTAATTAGATAAGTTATTATTGTAAATTTAGTGAATAAATTAAATCTATGATGTGGTTGGTCTAACTTGACTGATTGAATTTTTTTTCATATATCATAGATCACCGGGAAGCCTATTCCGCCAATCAAAAAGGTTATTATTGTCACTATTTGAAAAGCATAATCATTATAAAAAGGTTGTAAACTCTTATTTCCAAACAAGTCAAATCCCGCATTATTTATTGAGCTAATCGCATGAAAAATTCCATACTTTAATGATTGAAGAAAGTTATTATATGGTATCTCATTAGCCTTCAAAACGACTTTATTATTAAACAATAAAGGGCTAGTTTCTTTTAACTCTTGTGTTATAAAATTTGAATTTGGTCTCAAATATAAAAGCATTGTAAAGATAAATGAAGCAACAGCAGTTGTAATAATTAAGAACGAAATTGCTATCTTAATCATCTTTCTTGTTTCACTAACAGTTATAGAACCTCTTTCTGTTTGAGAAACCATATTGCTAAAAATGTTAGATCTCAAACCCAATATAGATTGAAAAATGTAAATCTTAAATGTAAATATTCCAATTCCACCAACAACCATACTTAAGGCAATCAAAAACTGGCCAAAGGTATTAAATGTATCGGATGTGACTAATGGCGTTAGCCCGGTGTCGCTAAATGCTGATGAAGATACGAAAAGTGCATCTATATATTTAACCGGTTCCTTTATATCGGCCTTATGGGATATGTTTCAGAATAACAAAAGTGACATAAGAATAGTAAATAAGATATATATTATAAAAATATATCTTACCACCCCAAGCTTACGTAAAAATCTTAGGAAAATATTAGTTTTTTTAGGTATATGATGCTTTTTTATCATTGCTATATTATATAGCAAAAGGTAAAAAAATATATTTTTGGCAAAATTGACTAAAAAAATTTAAATGTTAAAATTTAAAAAGGCAACTTAAATTTAAAAGAAAAATTTAATAATTTATATCTGCAGACAACTAGATTGAATAGTTCAATCATTTGCTAGGGTTATCTTTTTGAAATTACTTTACTTTATTTAAATATAAAAGTCTTAAAATTTATTAGTATATGATTTTGTAATCATCAAAATAGTTTAGGAGAAAATATGAAACTTTTTAAAAAGGCAAGGGAAATTTGTGTAATCGGCATTGGCCGTTTTGGTCAAGCGGTTGTAAGAAAACTTCTTTTAGATAGAACGAACAATATTCGATTAGTACTAATTGACCAAGATGAAAAACACCTTCTACCATTTAAAGATGAAGTTGAAAACATTTACGTCGCTGATTGTGCTGATAAAAAAACTCTTGAATCAATTAATGTTAAGGAATTTGATGTCGTTATCGTTGCGACATCAGACAACATTGAAATTGTTGCAGCGCTAGCAGAAATAGGTGTGCAAACAGTAATTGCAAGAGCATCAAATTCTCGTCATTCACGTGTTTTAAAACAAATTGGTGTCAAGTGAATTGTTTCTCCAGAAGAAGAAGCAGGAACAAAAACAGCTATCCTAGTTTCGGATAATGCTTTGACAAATTTTTCGGAATGTATTACTGAAATTCAAGATGGGTTTGTTAGCTCAAAAGTCGGGATTAAAAATCATGAAATAATTGGCAAGAAAATTAGAGAAACAGAATTTAGAAGCAAATACTCCGTATCAGTTTCATTAATTCAAAGAGGCGAAAGTTGATTTCTTCCTAGCGGCGACTTTGAAATAGAAAATGGTGACCTAATTACGTTTATTGGTAAACTTGAAGATATTATAAGAGTGACGGAATTTTGTACCAAATCAAAATAATCTAAATAAAATAAGGAGAAAATATAAAAATATGTCAGAAATTAATTTTGAATTAATTAACAAGTTTGAAGAAAATTATGAAAATAATATGAATAACAAAATTATTGAATCAGCCATTTTTAAAAATGGATTAAAACAAAGTTCAATAAACAACGAGGCAATAAAAAAACATAATTTTGTTTTTTCTCATGAAACAAAAGTAGGGAATATTACTAATCAAAAAGCATCAGGAAGATGTTGAATTTTTGCTGGCTTAAACTCTATTAGAACTAAACTAATGGAAGAATTTAATGTTGAATCATTAGAACTTTCGCAAAACTATATTCATTTCTTTGATAAATTAGAAAAGGCAAATTTCTACTTAAATTGAATTGAAAATGAAGGACTAAAATTAGAGAATGAAGATCGCCTATTTAGATATTTTAACACTAACCCAGTTTCAGATGGTGGCTATTGAGATTTCTTTACAAATCTTATTAAGAAATATGGAATTGTAACAAAAGATGCAATGAATGAATCATTTAGTTCTGAAGCCACGAGTGAAATGGTAGAACAAATTAATTGAAGATTAAAGGCTTATACTGCTAAGATGAGACAAACATTTTTGCAAACAAATGATTTAAATAAAGTTTCTTTACTAAAAGAAAAAGCACTAGAAGATGTTTATAACATTTTAGTAAAATCATTAGGTAAACCACCGAAGGAATTCAAATTCGAATATATGAATAAGGATAAAAAATATGTGTCATTAGATAAAATGACTCCAGTTGAGTTTTATCAAAAATACCTAAGCAAACATATTGAAACAAAAATCACTCTTGTATCTGATCCGAGAAATAAGTTTCCACATAATTCTGTCATCCAAGCCCCTCTATGCAATAATATGGTTGGCGGTACTCCCTTAACAATGATTAATATTGATATCGAGATAATGAAAAAAATTATGATTAATCAAATTAAGGCAGGGGACCCAGTATGATTTGGATGCGATGTTTCTACATTTGGAAATAGAGAGGGCATCCTAGATTCCGAACTTTACAATTTTGATCTAACACTAACAAAAACGCCAGACTTCTCAAAAGCTGAAAAGTTCGAATCAAGAGCCTCAGTAATTGCTCATGCAATGAATATGGTAGGAGTAAACCTAGATTCCCAAGGAAAAGCAATTAATTGAAAGGTCGAAAATAGTTGAGGAAGCGATCGAGGATCAAAAGGGTTTTGATCAATGAGCGACCAATGATTTACTGATTATAATTACATGGCTATTGTTGATAAAAAATATTTAGATAAAGAAATAATTGAATCATTTAATAAACCTATTTTTACGATTTCTCCATTTGATCCACTATGTGATGAATAATTAATAGCAAAATACCAGTTTAATAGCTTGGTATTTTTTTCCTTTTGTAATCATAATATTTATTAATTAAATTATAATTAATAATTATTTATTAAGGAGTTTTATGATTTCAATTGATATGGCTAAAATTAATAGGTTTATAAATATATCCACCAACGCCATTAAAAAAATTTTACACCCAATTGAAATTGAAGAATATTTAAAAATCAGCGACTCTAAAAAACCAATATTTTTAGCAACCAGATGAGCATTAAAAGAGTGCATATTCAAAATTGACAATTCAATATTTAGTTTTAAAAACATACTAATCAAAAAAACGAATGCTGGAAGATATACATATGCCAATTACCAATTATCTACAACTAGTGAAGATGGTTATGTTGTTGCTGTTGCATTTAAATCCTAAAAAATAAAACAAGGAGAAAAAACTTATGACACTAAAAACAAGAAAATTTCTTAGATTTATTCCTTTACTACACAACTTTGTGAGACTTTTGGCAAAAGCAAAAAGAAATAGAGCAATGCCAGATTATTATAAAGACGTGGAAAAACAACATTTTATCCACAAATATAGTTCAAATATTTTGCGACACCTGAATGTCGAGGTTGAAGTTGAAGGATTTGAAAATATTCCAAGTGGACCTTGTTTCTTAACGCCGAATCATTCAACTTATCTAGATCCTTTAATTATTGCTTCAGCTTTATGAAACCATGGTAATGGCGAAAGAAAATCAAAACCAATGACATTTGTTGCTAGAGAGGAAGCTAAACAAAAGAAATCAATTTACAAAATTAGTCAACTAATTAGCACCTTTTACATAAATACACAAAAGCCAAAGGAAGCGTTAGCAATTCTAAGAGATTTTGGGCAATATGTTAAAAAACACCAAACTTGTGGTGTTATTTTCCCTGAAGGCACTAGAACAAGAGATGGCAAGATAGCTCATTTTAATAGTGGTGTATTTCTAACAGCTCAATCAACCTACATTCCCCTTGTACCAGTAACAATAAATAACGCAGCTAATGCTCTTGATAATAAAAGACAAGGAAAGCTTGTCGTTAAGGTAATTTTTCACCCTTCAATAAAACCTCAGCAATTTCAAACACTAGATAAAAAAGATTTTGCTAACTGAGTTAAAAATATTGTTTCAAGCAAATATCAAGATCAAAATATCTCATCAGATGAAACCATAAAAAATACTTTTACAAAAAGAAAATAGAGAATAATCAATATTATGAACCATACAAACACACCAAAATCAAGTAAATTATCTTCAGAAGATGACAAAAAAATAAACACAAGTACCGAAAGCGATAAACATATTTTTAAACTTTCTAATTTTGATGGTCCACTTGACCTTTTAGTAACACTAATAAGAGAAAAGAATATTAGTATTTTTGAGGTAGATTTAATTGAATTGACTGCTCAATATTTAGAAATTATTAAACACATAGAAAGTTATGAAATTGATCTTGCATCAGAATATTTAGTTATGGCTGCAACACTAGTTCAATTAAAAGCAAGGATGTTATTACAAGACCCGGAAGCAGAAGAGGAAATCAAACAAGAAAAGAAAAGATTGCTTGAACAAATTGCGGAATATGAAAAGTTTAAGGAAATTTCCTCAATATTAAAAAAACAAGAAGAACAAAGACAAAACTTGTTTTCAAAAGAACCAGAAGAAACCGAGGGATTTGTTAAAGAAGTTGATTCAACAATTCTTGATGGACATTCTAATAGCTCGAAGTTAGTTATAACATTAAGAAAAATGTTTGAACGAACATATTCAGAATTAATTAGAAATATTACTATATCAACAGTTGCTGTAAATCCTGAGGATCAAAAAAAGAGAATAATCAGTCTTTTTGTTAATAAAAATGAGGTTATGTTTAATGAGATTTTTAATGTCCCAACAATAGGCCATTTTGTCATAACAATGTTGGCCGTTTTGGATCTTGCAAGACAACAAATTGTTATTTTAGAACAAGATGTTGATGAAGGTATTATCAAATTTAAAAAAGGAATAGAATATGAAGAATAAAATAATTGAAGCACTACTATTCGTTCAAGGAAGTGAAGGATTAAGTTCGGAACAAGTGAAAGATATTTTTAAATTAAACACCATCCAAGAAGGCAGAAAAATATTAAGAGATTTCAAGACTTTTTTTAATAACCAAGATCATGGTATTAAGGTTTATGAATTCAATGATGTTTATAAATTTCTTACAGTTGAGGCTGTAAAGGAATATATATCTGAACTAGTTACAATTGTCAAGAAACAAAGACTTTCAAATGCAGCTATTGAAGTAGCCGGAATTGTTGCATATAAACAACCAGTAACTCGTTCAATGATTTCAAACATTAGAGGTGTTGTTAGTGACGGAATTGTTGCGAGTTTATTAGAAAAAGGAATTATTGAGGAGGTAGGTGTAGCTCAAACCCCAGGTAATCCCATCATTTATGGAATAACTAACAAATTTTATGATTATTTTAAAATTAAAACACTGGCTGAACTTCCTCCTTTTCCTGAATTTAGCCGCTACTCGAATATCGAAGAAGAAATGGCTGATGAAAATTTTGACTTATTTGATTCTCAAAGAGTCGACGCATCCAATAATGAATTATTTGTAGAGGAAACATATAATGAATAAATTTAGAGCAAAAAAAGATGATGTGGATCGTATTCTTTATAAATACATATTAAAAGTATGTGACAATGTCCCGAAATCACGAATTGAAAAAATTTTCCGTGAAAAAGACATAAGAGTAAATGGGGTTAAAACTAACGATAAGCAATATAAATTACAGTTAGACGATGAAATTATTGTTTACGGAATCTCTGAAATTCAAAAACCAAAAAAGAGAAATACTGCAAATATTAATTTTAAAGTTATATATGAGGATAAAAATATTTTAATTGTTGATAAAGCAATAAACATCGCAATGCATTCAGAAGAAAATTGCCTAGATGACCAAGTTCATAAATATCTAAATTTTAAAAAAACTTCTTCTTTTGTACCGGCATCAATCGGCAGAATTGATAAAAAAACTAGTGGTTTAGTGGTATATGCAAAGAACTATAAAACCTTAGTAGTTTTTGATGAGTATCAAAAATATTTTGAAAAAATTTATCAATTTGTTGCAGACTTTAACGAAGAAAAGCTTGACATAACTGTACGCCTTGAAAAAGATATTAAAAATGAAAAAATGCGAGTAAATCCAGATTTTGGAATAAAAGCTAGAACCATCTTCTTCAAGGAAGGAAACCGTAGTTACGCTCAAATTGTTACAGGAAAAAAGCACCAAATCAGGGCTACTCTTGAATATCTAAAATCTCCAATTTTGGGAGATACTAAATATGGTGGAAAAAAAGCAAAAAGATTATATTTGCATTCATATTCAATAAAATTTCAAAATTTACCTGATGAATTTAATGAATATAACAATCAAATTTTTATATCTCAACCGCGTTGATAAAAAGGACCAAAAATGAACGATGAAGAACTAAAAACAATAGCAAATAATTTATTACTAGACCCATCTGATGAAGTTATTAATATGGCCAAAAAATTATTAGACTCAATTAACCAATCGCTAACTGATCTTGATGAAATAAATCTAGTCAATATAAAACCGTTATCGCATATCAACGAATCTAAAATTTCTTTTAATGACTTAAGAGACGACGAAATATGCGATTGCACTAAAATTGACAAAGAAAAACTTCTTAAAAACGCATATAATAGCAATGAAGATCTAGTTATTATGAAAAGAGTTGTTCATGAAGAATAAAAATATTCAAAATATAATTGATAAATTATTACAAGATGATAATAATGCTATATCCTACATTTTCAAAGATGCTAAATTAAATGATAGTAGTCTTCCACTATCCAATACAATATACACAATAAAAGATAACTATGCTGACATAAATGTTGAATGTAAAGCCTCGAGCTTGTTTTTGCGCAATTTCAGACCTGGATATAAAGCTAGTGTTATTAAATTGCTCGAAGAAAATGGGTCAACATGTGTTGCTAGAACAAATCTTGATGAATTCGGTCTCGGGGGATCGGGGGAGTATTCTGCCTTTGGTTTAATAAAAAATCCTTTAAATAAAGAATATCTAGTTGGTGGATCATCGTCAGGAGCTGCTGCCACTTTTAGTAAAGATATTGACTTTGCAATTGGTTCAGATACCGGAGACTCTGTAAGAAAACCTGCTTCAAATATCGGCGAGATTGGATTTAAACCGTCATATGGAGCAATTAGTAGATATGGACTTTTTGCATTTGCTTCTTCATTGGATACTGTGGCTTATTTTACACACAACATTAAGGACCTAATAAAATTATCATCAATATTGTATAAGCAAGATCTGAAAAATGATTTAACTTCAATTGATCTTAGCTTTAAATATGATGAGATTAAAGAAGAAAAGCCAAAATCTATTGCCTATTTAGATTGTTTTAATAAACTTAATCCAGAAATTGCTAAATCATACAAAAACTTTCTTAATGTGATGGAAAAAGATGGAATTAAACTAATTAAAATTAAAGAAAATATAAAGCTTCTTAACTCAATAGATGTAGTTTACAAAATAATCGCCTTTTCAGAAGCATCTTCAAATCTCGCCAATCTTACTGGTGTTTCCTTTGGATTAAGAGAAGAAGGCAAGGATTGGATTGATACATTCAAAAAAACCAGATCAAAATATCTGGGCAAAATGGTTCAATCGCGTCTAATTCTAGGATCTTTTTTTCTCAAAGCCAATAATCAAATTAGATACTTTGTAAAAGCCAAAAAGATGCGAAGAGTCTTGGTTGAATATTTTGAAAATATTCATAACACAGCCGATGTGTTTGTTTATCCTGCCTCTAATGATGTTGCTCCCAATATTAAAAATGGGTCAAAATATAAATCATATTTAGATTTTATTTTAACTTATGCAAATCTAGTTGGGAATCCATCATTAACAATGAAACTTGGTATTGATTTAAAAAACCATTTACCATTCAATATTGCTTTTGATACAAAAAGAAATAATGACAAAAAGTTATTTAGCCAAGCATTATATTTTGAAAAAAAACTAGGAGAAATAAATGGATAAAAATTGAGAATTAGTTATTGGTATTGAAATACATATTGAACTTAATACAAAAACTAAAATGTTTTCATCACAACCTAATCTTTATACATCCAACCCTAATATTTATGTATCGCACATTGATTTAGCATATCCTGGTTCATTACCGATCGTAAATAAACAAGCCATCATTAAGGCAATAAAATTAGCAAAAGCTTTAAATATGGAAATCGACCATAATATTCGTTTTGATAGAAAAAACTATTTTTATCCAGATTTAACAAAAGGCTACCAAATTACACAACAATTTAATCCAATTGGCAAAAATGGAAAAATAAAAATTAAAGTCAATAATGAATGAAAAGATATTGAGATTGAGAGAATTCACCTAGAGGAAGATACAGCTAAATCTCTTCATGAAGGCAATCAAACCTTACTAAACTACAATCGTTCAGGTGTTCCGTTAATCGAGATTGTCTCTAATCCAGTTCTTCATAGTGCTAAAGAAGCGGTTGCATATGTTGATGCAATAAGAAAAATTGTGCTAGCTCTTGACATTTCCGATGCCAAAATGAATGAAGGCAGCTTAAGAGTTGACTTAAATATTTCTGTTAGAAAAAAAGGAACTAATGACCTAAACACAAGAGTTGAAGTAAAAAATTTAAACTCAATTTCTAATATTGAAAAAGCAATAGAATATGAATATAATTGGCAAACATCATGTTATGAAAGCGGCCAAACTTTCTCGCAACAAACAAAAAGATTTGATGAATCTAAACTAAAAACTATAACAATGCGTTCAAAATCTGACTCAATTGATTATAAATATTTTCCAGACCCCAATATCCCTTGTATCGAACTAAAACCAGAATTTGTTGATAGCATTGCCATTGAAGAACTACCATATGAAAGAGAAATGCGTTATCTAAAATATGGGTTAAATAATGTTCAAATTATGCAATTAATTGAAAATATGGAATATGCAAGCTTCATTGATATGCTCAACACAACAGATTTTAAAAAGAGCGTGAATATTTTCTTTGCCGAAATCGTTTCATTTCTAAATCAAAATAATTTGTCATTATCAAAGCTAAAACTAAATATTAATGTTTTGTCAAAAATCATTCAATATACAATAGATGAAAAAATACAAAAGACCAGCATAAAAACCATCCTAAGTATTCTAATTAATCAAAACGAAAACAATGATATTGATGAAATAATTAAACAAAATAACCTTTTCATTGAACACAAGGAAATTTCATTAACAGATATTATTAAAGAAATTTTAAATGAATTCCCAACTTTAAACAAAGAATTTGAAATAAATTTCAACAGAGCTTCAAAATTTATGCTTGGCCAAGTAATGAAAAAAACTGCTGGGAAAGCAAATGCAATTGAGCTAAGCAAAATAATTAAGGATCTTTATGAAAAAAAGGAATAAAAACTTACTCCAGACCGGTTGAAATAATGATAAAAACCAAGAAAAAAAACTAAATAATAATGCTAATTCTATTTCAGCAAAACAAGTAATAAAAAATAAAAATAAACAAAACTTTTTTGAAAAGGCTTTAAAGGCGATTATATACGGGATTCTCTTTGTTGCTATTCCAAATTACTTGCGAAGTTCGAAAGTAAAAGGAAAAGAAATAGTTAGATCGACATATGCTAAAATAAACTCGAATGAATTTGCCTTTGTTCCAACAGGATACGCAATGTACCTTTTTCTTTCATTTATACCGACTCTAGGTTTAGTTATAGGAATTATTGGAGCAATAAATTCTCAGTTAGAGATTGTTATCAAAGTCACAATTCTAGGCCAGCTAATTCCCGGTATTGAAAACATTATTCCGGCATTTTCAGAAATTTGAAGTAGCCCAGGCGGAATTGCTGCATTTATTTTTCTTACCATATCTATATTGTGAATATCATCAAAGGGCTATAGCAAATTTATTTGATCATTTGATGCTCTATACGAACAAAAAACTTCATCCTCAATGTGGAGAACACGAATCAAGGGATTTATAACAAGCATAATTATCACAGTATTACTCGTAGTTTTTTTATTAGTTACATCAGCTTTTCTTAACTTTATATTAAAGAATGTGTTTAGTATTAATGTTGATCACACAACAACACTTAAAATGTTACCCTGAGAATTTCAACTTATTTTTTGAATTCCAACAGTTTTATTTTTACCCATAATAACATATGTAGCATTTTTATTTTTCTTTAAATTTGCACCTAACTTTAAACTAAAATTTTCACATGTAAATCCCGGCGCACTAATAGTAACAGTGCCAACTACCCTATACATTTTAATTTTTGGATCTCTAACCTCAGTATTTGATTATAAGAAATTTGGTGTTGTCGCATCATTTATGTATATCATTTTATTACTAAGTGTTATGTCATATTTTATCTACACTGGCGTAATAGTTAATTCTAGCTTTTATAAAACTTTTATTAATTTACCCATTCTCGAGAAAAATAAGTGATTTTCAAGAAAATATTAGCAAAGCATAACCATACTTTATAAGTAGTTTCAGAATATAATAATATAATTATTATTAAAAAGATAGCGAAGGAAAAGCATGAATTCAAAGTTACCAGGCGGCTTGAGTCATTATATTAGATGGCTAAGATCACAAACAAATATTTCATTCAAAAAATGAAACCCAAAGAGAATTGCCTTTGTGGGTGTTTTAATTGCTATCTCTGTTGTTTTCTTTCTAATTTCAGTAAGAATTTTACCAATTAGCGCCCTACCATCATTTAAATTTGGTTTTATAGGCCTACCAATAAAAATTACAGGTTTTATTTTCGGACCGTTTGTCGGAATGATCACAGGAGTATTGGCAGATTTCATTTCATTTGCCCTAGTTCCTACATATTATAGTTTCTTATATACTATTGCAGTGGCTATTGCTGGATTTATTCCAGGAATAGCATCATATTACTTTTTTAACATAAGTGAACTTTTCTTTTCAAGAAACTACCGAATATATAAATATAAACAAATTGTAGAATTTTTTAAAATTCAGTTTGCTGAAGCACTAGCAAAAGGGAATTCTGAAGATTTACAATATTTTTCAGAAAAAATTGCATTCTATGAAGTTAAAATCATTATTTTAGAGAACAAGCCAAGACCTACGGCAATGATGAATTTCTCATTTATTTCTACTTTAGTGCTATTATCCTTGCAAATTTTAATCATTGTAACTATATTTTCTAAACTTGACAATTCAATATTCGAACACAATCGTTTTGTTAAAAATAAAACATTTTATATTCTACTAACGACATCTGGTTTTATTGGAATGATTTTATTTGTTGTTATATATCGCCTTTTTGTGAGAAAAAAATACCAAACGTTCCTTGAAGTTATGGCTATTATTTCATTTAGCGCTCTACTAGAACTGGCGAACACCGTGTTACTTGCATGAGCCGATACTCAAACATTAAAAACTGATTTTTGAGTTAATTTTACTGGTCAAACATTAACGGGTCCTGTTAAGATTTTCTTTAATCTAGCTGTCATACTTGCAACATATAGAGTTGTTGCATCGCTAGTTAAAACAAAGGAAGGTGACAGATTCTAATGAATAAGAAAAAAATTACTGGTTTTAGAGTTCAAGAACTAAAAAAAATAAATAAGATCAAAAAAAACAATTATTACTCATTCGAATATCTTATTAATGATTTAAATTTTAAGCTTTCTAAAAGCAGTATTTTAGGCATTATTGCCGATAATATTCAATCTAAAAAAAACATTTTCAATCTCTTGATAGATAGAGATAATAAAATCAAAGATTTTCAAGGATTTATCGAATTTAAACAAGATGATGAAAATTTCTATATGATAGATTCAAACCAAAATTTCCGTGATAATCTTGCATATGGCTTTGAAAGCGATGAGCTATTTGAAACAAAATCAGAAGAAACTGTTTTTGCTTATCTGAAAAACTATATAAAAGAAAATAAAGTTACTAGCTCATTTAATAATATCTTTAAAAATAGTTGAAAAGATGTCTACCAAGATTCGAGATACCATTTTAGATTAGAATATTCTAAAACAAATTACCAACTTCAATACTCATTAGAACCATTAGTAAATGAATTAAAATTAATACTCTCAAAAAATAATGCGCAAAATCTTAATAAATTAAATCAAAATGACCAAATTTTACTAATGCAAAATCTCTCAGGCATTATTCATAATATCGCAAAAAATATACAAAATCATGAACAATCCTTCTTTACATATATAGAGCAAACAATAAAGAACTATGTTTCTGGAAAGTCGTTAATGCAATATAATGAATATAAAGAAGCCAAAACTAATTATCTTGAAATATGTTCAAAAAAAGACATAAACTCAAATCATGGTTTTAAAAGTAAATTACTAACTAAGATAAAAAAAATAATAGACAAATTAAAAGAAAAAAAACAAGTTAAAAAGGAAAATAATAAATATTTTTCTAGATTAAGAAAAAGCTTCAGCAGTGAAATTCTTTTAAATAAATTCCATTTAAAAACAAATCTTAAAATTGATTCTTTTAATCACTATTATGGTAGATATTATATTAATAAAATAATACAGCGTTTTTTAACAAAACATTTCTTTCTAATTTCGCTTCTAAATCGCACTTCCCTACTTTCGTTTATTGATGATTTATATGATTTGAGAAAAAATATAATCAATGAAATTAGTTTATTAGGAACTTACTGAACTAGAACGCAATTAAAAAAGCAAATAAAATTAATTGCTAATTCAATGATAACCAACAATTTTAGCTCATTTATCGAAAGATTTAAATCGCTAAAAAATAAAAAAAATCACTCCCCAAGCTTATTACTTGTAGACAAAGAAGACAATAATGAGAAAACTAGTGATTATATTGATATTTCAACAATCAAGGAATACGAGTATAAGTTTGAAGAAAAACAAGCAGAATTTCATTGAAATGTTGAAAATATCGGTAAAAGTATTAGGGATGAAACAAAAAATTACAATTCGAAATTAGCAAATGTTTTTCAAAATAATATAGAAAATGCTAAAAAAATATTTAAAAATATAAAAGAATTATTAACCAACCTCCACTCATTAAATAAAATTGAATTTGAAGAAGATTTTAATCAAGAATTAACCTTTTTGAATCCTTTTTTAAAAGCATTTTTTAATCTAAAAGAATTAAACTTCTTACTTAATAATCTTTTTAATCAGTTTCTAATCTATAAAAGAATTTTTGAAACAAGCGACGCTGAAGAAGCAATGAAAAGAATTATTTTTAAATCCAATATTTATAGAATCCTTTTAAATGCAAACCTTTCGTTGGATAAACTTACTATGAAATTGTCTTATCTTTCTAAGGATGAAAAAATTGCTCTTGAGCTAAGTAAAATTTTAATCAACAATCCAAGCTTAATTGTAATCGGAAACAACATTGATAAAATTGATGCTAAAAACCAAATCGAAGTACTTAATAAAATAAATGAATACATTCTTGAAAATGAAGCCATCGGGATTTACTTATTAAGTGATATAAAAACGGCCAGTAAGTTAACAACAGATTTGCAAATAATGATAAACTCGCGAATTATTGAGAGAGGTAAAACAAACATTGTTGTAGACAACCCGATAAATCCGGTTGTTAAAAAAATGTTAGACAAAAAAGATGATTATCTATTATCTAACTATGAAGAATTTATTGATAATATTAATGAAATTGAAAATATTTTTGAATATGAAATTGAACCAGATCATTATATAAGTTGCAAGTGAAATCAATTATCTAAATGAATAAACAAAGATAACACTCAGAATAAAAAAATAAGAGATATTTTTTCATTTGATCGCTCATTAAATAAGAATGAAAAAGCTATTAAGGATAAAAGAAATTACGATGAGGAGAAAATTATTGATTTCAGTATACAAAACATTGCTACAAATTTAGGAGATAACATGGATAAGAATTTTAATCACAAACTCGTTGAACAAGGACGCCATCAAAAGTGAATAGATATGAAAACCTTTTCAACACATGATATCAAAAAACCTCCTTTTACAATAATTTTACCGCCTCCAAATGTAACTGGAAAGCTTCATATCGGGCACGCCTTAGATACATATATTCAAGATACAATTATTAGATATAAAAAAATAAAGGGATTTGATGTTATGTGAGTGGCCGGTAAAGACCATGCAGGCATCGCAACACAAGCCGTTGTTGAAAAAAGATTATCAGAGAGCGGAAGAAATAAATATCAACTAGGACGAGAAAAATTTATTAAAGAGATTTGAAAATGAAAAGATGAATATTCGCAAAACATTAATGACCAATGAGCAAAACTTGGATTAGCACTTGATTATAATAGCGAACGATTTACTCTTGATAAGGATGCATCAGAAGCGGTTGCAAAAGTCTTTATTGATATGTATAATAAAGGATTGATTTATCGTGATACAAAAGCAATTTTGTGGGATCCAAAGCTAAAAACCGCATTATCTAATATTGAGGTAATACCCACTGAAACTAATCAAAAAATGTATTACATTAAATATCCATTTAAAAATGATAAGAATAATTACTTGCTTGTAGCTACCACCCGTGTTGAAACAATGTTTTCCGATGTTGCAATTGCCTTAAATCCAAATGATGAACGTTTTAATTCACTAAAAAATAAAACAGTAATTCATCCATTAACCAAAAAAGAAATTCCAATTATTAGTTCAGAAAATATTGATCCCAATTTTGGGACAGGGGCGATGAAAGTTTCAGCTCATGCTATTGATGACATTGAAATTATCAAAAACTATGGTCTTAGCATCAACGAGTGTATTAACGATGATGGTTTAATGAACTCATTAGCGAAGGAGTTTCAGGGTTTAGACCGTTTCGAAGCAAGAATAAAAATTGCGCAATATCTTGAAACAAAAGGTTTTATTTACAAGACAGAAAATATTATTTCAAATATTGGTTATAGTGAAAGAACCAAAGAACCAATCGAAATATTAGTAAAACCACAATGATTTGTGAAAATGAATTCACTTTCAGAACAACTTCTAAAAAATCTAGATTCTATGGAAGGTGTAAAAATAATACCTAAACGATTTAAGGATAATCTAGTCAAATGAATGGAAAATGTTCATGATTGAACAATTAGCAGACAAATTTGGTGAGGTCATAGAATTCCGGTATGATACAAAGGTAACGAAATTAAAGTACAAACTGAAAAACCTGGTAATGAATGAATTCAAGATAGCGATGTTTTAGACACTTGATTTAGCTCAGCATTAGCGCCTTTTGTATTTTTGGGCTGACCACAATCATCAGAAAAATTAAAAAGATACTTTCCTACAAGTTTATTAGTAACAGGATATGACATTATCTTCTTTTGAGTATCAAGAATGTATTTTCAAAGCTTAGAATTTATGGACAAGATACCATTTAAAGAGGTTTTATTGCATGGGTTAGTAAGGGATTCACACGGACGCAAAATGTCTAAATCACTTGGCAATGGTATTGACCCTATTAAGGTTATTGGCGAATATGGATCAGATGTTTTAAGAATGTCTTTAATATTTAATTGCACACCTGGATTAGATATTAATTTTGGAGATGAAAAAATTCAAAGCGCAAGGTTATTTATTAATAAAATTTGAAACATTGGTCGCCTAATAAAAAATATTCCTATTAATATTAAAAGCGAGTTGCAATATGAAAAATTAGACAATTTCGATAAATGAATATTACTAGAATTTTTAAAAATGACATCTAAAATTGATGAAGCAATGAAAAACTATGAATTCACCGTTGTTTATAAACATATTCAAGAATTTATGATCAATAAATTTTCATCATGATATTTAGAGTTTTTAAAATTCAAAAAAAATGATTATTTTATTCATTATTTATTTAGAGAAATCTTAATAATGCTTCAACCATATATGCCTTTTGTTACAGATTATTTGTTTCAAGAAATATACAACGAGGAGCTTTGGGATAATGCACTTGCCAACTACACAATTGAAGATACATTTAATTCAAATGAAATAAACAACCTAATCGAACTAATCACTACGTTTAGAAAATATCGTGAAGAAAAACAAATATCTAAAAACATTACATTAAACTACTTTATCGAAAACTTCGATATTTCTGAAAATCAACAACTAATAATCTTTAAATTGTCAAATTTTGTTATCGGCGAAAATAATGACTTGTCTATCCAAACCTCCTTTGCCAAGGTCTTCATTAAACAAAGCAAAGAAGATAAGGAAAATGAAATTATTGAACTTAAAAAGTTAATTGAAAAAACGAAAAAAGAAATAGAATTTAATAAAACCTTTATTAATAACCCAAACTTTATGAAAAATGCTAGTGAGGATAAAATTAAAGAAAAACAAGAAAAACTAGCACTACACCAAAGAAATTTAGAAGTATATGAAGAAGAATTAACCAAGAAGGATAACTCATAATAACATTAAAAAACGCACCTGGTTTGTGCGTTTTTTCTTACTGAAATAGGGCTTTAATTAATAATTTTTATTTTATTAAAAAATGCTCTTCTTATTGAATTAAGTTGAAACTCGTCAATAATTTTTACGGCGTCAAGGGTTAGCTCAACATTCGCTATATCTAATAAATTTAATTCAATACCTTCTAATTCAAAATTAGTAACTAATTTAGCAATATGTTGATCTCTGAATGCAATAGATTTATAATCAATGAATTTTTGCGCAAGCCTAGAAGATGATAAATTTTCTAGATTTTCATAAATATTATCGAGGGTTTGATATTGTTCAAGAAGTTTTATAGCTGTCTTAGACCCGACACCCTTAACACCAAAAAAGTTATCGCTTGAATCACCTACTATGGCCTTATAATCAACTACTTGATTAGGGTTAATGCCATAAATTGATTTAAAATTTTTTGGCGTTAAAATAACAATTCCTTCTTTTGTTTTTTTAATTATTGAAGTATATTCATTAATTAATTGATTAAGATCCTGATCGGCTGAAAAAATTACCTTTTCAATCAAGGGATATTCAAAACATACCTTGGCAATTAAATCGTCTGCTTCAACCCCTGTTTTTTCTATATTTACAATATTTAAAGATGTAAGTAATTTTCTTATTATAGTCATTTGATTATAAAATTCATTCGGCATTTTTGCTCGTCCTTCCTTATAATGCTCATATAAATTATGACGAAAAGTTTTTCCCACTGCATCAAATGCTATAAAAAGGTGTGATGGCGAATATTCTTCAATAAGATTAAACAATGTTCTAAAAAATAATAATATTGTACTTGTTGAAACGCCTTCTGCGTTTGTTAAATAAGTATTATTCTTATTTATTGCAAAATAAGAACGATACGTTAAATAAGTACCATCAATAATTAATATTTTTTGTTTCATTATTTAATTACCTCGTAATTTCTTAAAATAATTTTATTATCTAATTTTCTTATAAATTTAATTTTTACAAGCCTGCGTTTAAGTTTGGATAGCTCAGGATCAACTCTAAACATAAAAGCAACCACTTTAAAACTTGAATCTTGAAAATCAATTCTTTGATATTGTCTACCATTTTTATCATTTCCAACTATTACATTAACACATTGAACAATCATTACATACTCATTATTAGGTCTTGTATCTATTAATCTATTGCCGTCAATCTCGTAGTTTTGTGTTGTTGAATAATTGTATATTTGGCCAAGCAATTCAATTTCATTTTTTTCAACTATTTGAGTTTCATCTTCATAAACATTTTGTGGTTCACAATTAATGATTTTATCAACAATATCAACCGTATTTTTAAATAAATTTTGTTGTACAAAAACACTAGAATTCGAAGATGAATCAATCTCTTCAAGCATTGTTTTTTGACTTAATTTAAAATTTCGCAATGCATTAGCCTTAATCAATGTCTCTAATGTCGATTTCCCAAATGTTTTAATTTTAAACAAGCTAAAATAACAATGTAAGAAATTTTTATATTGGCCATTTACTTTGCGATCATTAATAATTATCCTTATTATCTCGGGACCAATGCCTTTGATTAAACCTAATGGTAAAATTATTTTATTATCAGAAATTATTGCCTTATTTGTTGAAAGATTTATTTCTGGACTAACAATTTGAATGCCCATGGTTTTTGCTTCATTTGCATATTTTGAAATCGTCGCTTGGGCTCCATTTGAACTTGTAATGCATGAACTATAGAACTCTAATGGAAAATTCGCCTTTAAATAAGCCATTTTAAATGTTAGCATTGAATAAGCGACGGCATGCGATTTATTAAATCCATAATCAGCGAACTTTTCAATATTACTAAAAATTTTATTAGCCACTTCTAAACTATATCCATTTTTAGTTGCTTGTCCAATAAATGAATCCTTAATATCATTCATTTCATCAGCTTTCTTTTTTGAAATAATTTTTCTAAACAAATCAGCCTCTTCGAAAGTCATATTTGCTACTTTCTGAACTATTTGCATAATTTGTTCTTGGTAAATTATAATTCCATATGTATCTTTAACAATTTCATCATATTCCAACGAGATGCTTGGTATTGGTTCTATACCTGCTTTTCTCTTTGCATAGCTTGATACATAAGCCATTGGTCCTGGCCTATTCAATGATATAATAGCACTAATATCCTCAAACGTGCTTACCTTAATTTGCTTTAAGGCCTTAATCATTATAGGACTTTCCACTTGAAAAATACCGGAAGTATTTCCTTGTGAAAGAAGATCAAATGTTTTTTGATCATTATAATCAATAATGTCTCAATCGATATCCTTTTTTGTTTTCTTTTTAACTTCATCTTCAATTTGCTTAATTGTCGATAGGGTTCTAAGGCCTAAAATATCCATCTTTATTAAACCAAAATAGTCAAGGTATTCCATGCTAAACTGCGTTTGTTGAAAATTATCAATATTTTTAAAAGTCGGCACAAGCTCCATTATTGGCCTTGATGATATTACAATTCCAGCGGCATGTGTTCCTGTTTGGCGATAGAAACCAGAAATTCGAGACGTTTGGTTGATAACGTTCTTAGCAAAAGAATTATCTGTTGGTTTAATTTGCTGCAAAGCACTAATAAATGCCGTATTTTTATTTGCTTCTTCAAATAAACTTCTGTCATCAGACGAAATTAATTTTGAAACTTGATTTATTTTATCAGAAGATACATCTTTATAAGTTCTCAAAACATCTCTAATCGCAGATTTTTTACCTAGAACAGAAAAAGTTACAATATTAGCAACACATTCATACCCATATTTTTGTACAAGATAATTAATAATTTCATGTCTCTGATCATCCTGAACATCGACATCAATATCAGGCATTGAAATTCTTTTAGGATTAAGAAATCTCTCAAAAATAAGATTGTATTTTATTGGATCAATTTCTGTAATTCCAAGAATATATGAAACCAACGAACCAGCTGCAGAACCTCTTCCAGGGCCAATTGAAATCCCTTTTTTTCTAGCCCAATTAATTCAATCTTGAATAATTAAAAAATAATCCTCAAATCTTAATTGTGAAATAATTTGAAATTCTTTTAATAGTCTATCCTTATAAGCTTGGTTTTCAAAAAGTGCCTTAATTTTAGTATTATTTTTAATTTTTTCTCATATTAAAAATTTTAGATAACCTTTTGAATCAAGGTTTTGTTCGTTTTTGAAAAATGGCAAATTATATTTATTTTTTTGATGCTCAAAATATATTGACTCAACAAATGCATTAGTTCTATTTACTAATTTATTCATCAAGCCATCTTCATCATCAACATCAAAAAACAAAGTACCATCAAACAATATGTTATTTGTCTTATTATTCATTTTATTCAGTAATTCTATAATCATAAAATCCTGAAAATCGACTGTGTTAAAATTATTTACAACCAAAATATTCTGAAAATAAGAACAAAATTCTTTATTTTTTTCAATATCTATGATTGTGAATCCTATATAATAATTCGATTTGTTTATAACATTTTTAGTTAATTTAAAGTAGCTTAAAATAGGGTTTTCTATAATAACAATATCATCTTCAAAATTAAGAATATCATTAAGATAAATTATTTCATTATTTAATAATTGATAAGATAGCTTTTTAAGGATCTCAAAACCTTTTTGATGCTTAGCAAACAAGATAAATTGGTATCATTGGTCATCAATCATTAGTTTTACATCAAGCCCGAAATTAGCCTTAATGTTATTTTCCATGCATTTTTTATTAGCTTCAGCTAAGCTAAAAAAATGATTCTTTTCTGTAAAGGCAAGATAATTTATACCACTATTAAGAGCTTGTTTTATTGCTTCATCAACAGTTATTGTACTTTCTAAAAAAGAAAACGTCGTATTAAGATGTAGGTTATTTAATTTCATAGTTTAATTATAAAATAATATTAAGTTTAATTTTAAATTAGAGACGTTGAAAGGATATAAAAAAATATTAAATAAAAATTCTATAATAATGATTTTTAAATAAAAATAATAGAATTCAACTTAAATCAAAAAGATATTTTTATAAGTAATCAAAACTAGCCATTTTTAACCCAAAAACAGTTATTTTTTTAAACATTTTCATGTAGAAAACTGAATTTTTTTTATAAATTTTTCTTAAATTTAGATGATAAAGGCTATTAACGATGTCTATAAATTACACTAAAAATACTTAGCCTCAAAAAAACTAATAAAAATGAGACAAAACATTCTCTTAGTCCCATAAAATAATTTTGCTATCAAGTAAAAATGCGTTTTAACATAAATTAATTTTATGCAAAAACAAATATATAAACAAGAGGGGGATAAAAATGGATCAAATTAAATTTTTGGTTGATAATTCAGCTGATATTTCTTCAAAAGATTTAATTAATTTAAGAACCTTCTATTCTCCTATTATTGGAAGTCTGGGTGTTGCTTTCTATCAACATTTATATGATTTATATAATATAAATAGACTAAAGAAATATGATTTAGCCAAAACTTCAGAATTTCTAGTTATGTCGATAAACCAAATAAAAGATGCTAAAAATAAATTAGAGGGCTTAGGACTAATTAAAACCCTGCAAGACAAGGATGGCACTTTATTATTTAAATTAATAAAACCACTATGTGCCAATGGAATTGTAAAAAATTCTCTTATCGCTAATTTGTTAAAAAATAAATTAGGTGAAGTTTTATATAATAATTTAATTAAGAATAATGCATTTTATTATTATGATGAAACAGAATTTAATAATGTTTCAAAAAACTTTTTTGAGGTCTTTTCTAGTGAAAAAATTTCTTTGCAGCAGGAAGATTGTTTTGATTTTAAAATTATTAATGAACATGAATTAATTGAAGATCTCACTTCAGAAGAATATATTAGTTACCACACAAGAAAAGAACTCAGTCCATCGCAAATTTTGATGCTAAAAAAAATAAAGTCATTAAATTTTAAGGATAATGCTATTAACAATATAATAAAATATTCAATTTCTATAAATAATGCCATTATATGCAATTACATCCTAAAAATAGCCAATGACTTTGCAAGAAGAAACTTATATGATGCATATTTAATCGATAATGAATTATGTCAAGCTTCTCTAAATAGAAATAATAGCTATTCTTTATTTAGTAAAAAATATAATAATATTAATGATGATTTAAACGATGTACTAACATGAGATGACTAAAAGGAATAAATAATGGAGAAAAAGATTTTTGATTCAATATTATCACCTAATGAAAAAATAAATATTGATGAATTAAGAAATGAAGTTCTTTCAAAGGATTTTATTCAAACAGAAATTAAAAGATTAAACCTTAATGAAAAACAAATAAAAAAGGGTATGGGTATCTTACAAAGATATCATGATTCAGTTATCAAAAATCATAAAAAGCCTGACTATAAGCTGTTTGTTGATATTTATGGTTTTTTGGCTGAAGATTATAGTAATGATAAGGAGATAATAAGAAGCCAACAACTAGAAAAATTCTGATTAACATCAATCACAGAGTTAGATCCAATATTTAAGAAATATTTTCAAAAAAATAACAATTCGTCTGATGTTGTTGCTTTAAAAAAAACAACAAAAATTTTTATCGACTCATTACCTAAAACTATTGCTAGTGAAGATATTAGAGCTAAATTTAGAACAATGATCACCGGAAAAGGCGTTTTTGATTTTAACATTTGATTATGAGGAGCCAATTTTACAATAAGCAATGATATTATTAAATATATAGCTCTAATGAATGTAATTAGTCAAGGCAAGACAGTAGCCTTTTTAAATGCTAATGAACTATATAATTTTCTATCATCAAATAAAGAAGAAAAACAATCAATATGTTATTATTTGAATAATGTTGATGTATTATTCATTGCAAATCTTAGTTTAGGTTTGAAATCCCAATGATTTTTTGACTTGTTAATTAACATATTTGAAACGCGTATACAAAAAAAATCACCAATTATTATTTCTTCAACAAAAGATCTTTTGAATAAAAACACAAAATTACTAACTACATACTATTATTCAAAAGATAATGAAAATGATTTAGAAGAAGTTTTTAAGACAATGGTGGCTAATTTCTTTAAAAAAATTGTAATTTCATAAAAAAGCGTTAAATTGTAGCAAAAATGAGCCACCTAACATATATAGTAAAATGTTATAGGTGGTTTTATTATTCATGAAATAGAAAACAAAAAATTAGATGTTATAACTACATACAAATAAGCAATTATCCTTGAAAGCAAAATGTCAATATCAACCAAAAAAGATTAAACAAAAATTAAGAAATGCTGAATTATGTAAAAAAAGAAGTTAATTTAGCACATAGCAACCAATGAGGCGATAGAAAAAAGATTTACAACAATGATTTAATTATCAACTATGAAAAAATATGAAAGCAAAAAATTAATTACTGGAACAAAAAATAGTTCTTGTAATTCATATATGTCTTAGTGTTTGTTTTATGAGAGAATAGCTAATGCAAAAATATCATATAGCCAATTAACAAAAAGACTTACACAAAGCGGTTTTCTAAGTACTTTTGCTCATAAAAATACAATAAAAAGACAAAGAACTTTTGTAAAAAATATATACCTTATAAGCCAAATATTTTGCCTAAAAAAGATTGCAAAACTAAACATAACCTCAAAAAGAAAATTAGTAAATATAGGCGAATGTGTTGAACTTGATGGATCTATTCATTTTTTGTTGATCAAACCTTATGAATAATTGTTGCATGTAGCGATGTTTCAACTTCAAAAGTTTTATCACTTTATTTTGATAAAAAAGCGTAAATCAGTAAAAGGTTATTAAATTATTATTCAAAATATTATTAATAAATATGAGATACCAAAGATAATGATTAGTGATAATAGAATGAATTTTCATAAATAACCTTGAATCTAGCGCTATTTTGTATAATGCAGTCACAAAATTAGCTGCTGAATTTATAACAACATCAGTATCTAATGAAAAACCACATATAGAAGGTTTTTAGAGAATTCACATAATAGAATTCCAATATTTTTAAAAGATAGAAATATTAAAACAAACCAAGACGCTAATAAATATAGACACGAAATTATTGCAATGCTTAATGATATAAAAACAAGAAAATCAATTACCAATTCTGAAAAAAATGAATTTAGAAAACCAAACAGTGCAACTCTTGAAGCTTATTTTAATTTTCCAATTAAAAGACAAATTTTTAATGGAATTGTAACATTTAAAAATAAAAAATATATTCCTAAAAATGAAAAAAATCAAAAAATAAAAGTTACATCAAAAAAAGATGTAACTTTATGATCGGTGCAGATCAACAATACTATTTTCACATAAACAATAAAAGATATAAAGCTTTTGAATTAAATGAAAATGACATTCAAATGTATGAGAAAATAGCATATAGTAAAAAGCTTCCTCTTGAAATATCGGTGGTTAAAAAAATTGTGAAACATCAAGAAGCCGGATATTACTACAATCAAATGTTATCTAAAAAAACAGAAATTTTAGAATCTTTTGTTAAAACTGGTCTTATTTCACAAAGAGAAATAGATTTAATGCGATCAATTAATGAAGATTTAGAAAAAATAAGAAGAGATATAAATAAAATTGTAATTTTATAATAAATTATTCTATTCCTAAAGTAGAGCTATTTTTTTATTAGAAATTATGCAAAATGTATAATTAAACAAATTCAAAATATCGGTGGCTCATTTTTCACGCTAATTAATGGTTTTAAAATATTTTTTTAACATTTATTAAAAAATCCTTTATAATGATTATGTACAAAAATTTGATCACAATCTGATCTTGCTTAAGAATAGTATGTACTAAAATAAGGCTTTATGCCGAATTTACCGCCACTGGCGGTTTTTATTTTTCATTTATTGATTTTTATATTATTGATAATATAAATGCATAGATCAATTTATAAAATACAGTAAAGTTAAAGAAATATGATTAATATAGTTTTATACGAGCTTGAAATTAGTCCAAATACATTGAATATCATTAGAACATGTTATGCGACTAATAATAAATTACACATTATTAAGCCAATCACTTTGATTTGCATCCCACATTGAATAAAAGGAAGTGGAGGTAACCATTTTTTAAGTGAAATACCTCATAAAATTCACAATAGTTATGATGATTATAAAAAGAAACATGGTAATAAAAATAATTTTTATATTACAAGATACGGGCCTAAAATTATGGTGACATTAAATTAAAAGAATAGTTAAATACACATGGTGATATTTGATTTATGTTTGTAACAGAAATTTTGGAAATATAAAAAAATAGAAATCCATAATTTGACAAATTTTGAGAAAAAAAGAAAAGGTATTTATATCGATATAACTAATGAAAAAATTAAAAATAAACCAAATCGCCATAAACACGATGTTAGCCGTTTTACAGTTTTTAAAATTAAAAAATCTATAAATTTTAGTGGGACATTTAATGCCTCGCACAAAAATAAAGGAAATAAATATAGACAATAGTTTGGTGCTGATCTAGTAGATTCTGAAATTGAAAAAATCAGAGATTTTAGTTCCTTTGTTTTTGATCACCTACAGATAGAACTAGAAATGTTACTATGGCAGTTTATTATAGAACAAAAGGTCAATAATGTCTTTTAAAACTCTTACAGACCCACTTTAAAAAGGGGTATGCAACAGAGCACTCGCACAAAGCAACTAGAAAAGAAACTAAAAGAAACGCAAAAAATATTTTAAATAGCACGGTTTTAGAAACAATATTTTATTATGCAATAAATAGTAGATTAGAGAATCTTAAAACAATAGAAAAAAATGTAGTAATAAAAAATACCTGGAAAAATCTTTCTCCAGGTATGATCGTTGAAATCATTGCTGCGCCAGACACAATGGGGTTGGGTGAAACTTTTCGTACTTACCACGCTATTGATCCTGCCACTGATAGGCTTTTAGCGGTCCATGTGTCTAAAGAGAAAACCGATATTGGTTATATGAATCTGCTCGAAAAACTTTTTAGAACACATGGAATTCCGCAGATTATAAAGACCGATAAGAGAAAAACTTTTTAAAAAAGAGTCTTCATACACGCCTATTACTGAGAATTTGCAATCTTTAAGCATTGAAGTTCAATCCTCTAGTGTTTTGCAATTTAAGTCTTTTGTTGAAAAGTCTTTTAAAACTGCTCAATTAAATTATCCCATATTCTTTAAAATAAAGAATATAAAACATTGAACAGAAATTAGTAAAATTTAAGACCAATTAATAGATTACTTTAATTCTATATCTCCAAAATTAAAAAGAAATAGCAATAAAAACTGTTTTAGAAAGATAACTGAAGGCGATCCTGGTTGGTATGTTGATTATCATTTTAAAAACAAAACTCATTCAGGCACAGACGAATATTATGCCCCAGTTAATACTAACGGCAATAGAGTTAATTTTTCAAAGAAAATAAAGGTTTTATTTTGTATGAACTCAAGCGGTGAATATTGTTTTAAAACTCCAGAAAATCGTTACAAAGCAAGTAGTGATTTATCTAACTTTAACTCACAAGAGATTTTTTTAATAGGTAAAAATCTTGACGTTTGAGACGATTTGGCTTACAAATTGAGTTTGATAGTCGTAACGCATAAGTCGGTCGTTTCAACATTTACGGACAAGTTTAATTACCTGATTAGAAATTTAGAAAAATTTAAATTAAATACATCGGATTTAAAACAAGAAATGAGCAACTTAAAAACAATGTTTAAAAACCTAATTAAACAAGTGGGTAATGACCTATATGAAAACTTTAAGTAGATTTTTAATTTTATTTTAATGTCCGCAAAGTGGGTTTAAAAAATTGGTTTGCCAACCAATCCAAATATAAATAAAGCTTAAAAAAATGGATTCTAATTTTTAAAATAAGACCCGTAAGGTTAATTTAAAAATATATTACTATTTAATTTTTACTTTCGAAATATATAGATTTACAAAAAAATAATAGCAAAGTATGACACTTTGTTAATTTTCCTGATTCCTGTTTTAATTTTTTTAGGTCTTAAAAAACATATTTGATATCTTAAGTTTAAGAAACATTTTTAAACTATAAAAATGTTGCAATTTGATTAAGAATTAACAAGCTAAATAGTTATATTAATTATTAGAAGCCCAATTTAATGAATTTTTTAAATAATATTTAAAATTGCAATGTAATTTTTTTGCTTAGTATATAAGCAGAAAGAAGAATATGAAGAAAATAATCGATGTTACGGAAAGTGAATATTTATCACTTTTTTTAGGAAATTTAATTATTAAAAAAGAACAAGGTAAAATTACAATACCAACTAATGATATTGATAGTATTATTTTCGAAAATAATAAAACAACAATATCAATACCACTAATTAATAAATTTATAAAAGAAAAAGTTAACATAATTATATGCAACGAAAAACATCTGCCTCAGGCGCAAATTATTCCGTTTGATAATTATTATAATAACAAAGTATTTTTATCTCAATTAACTTGAGATGAGAATTACAAAGCCATAACCTGAAAAAATATTATTAAATTAAAGATTTCTAATCAACTTAATTTGTTAGTAAATTTTAATTTAGTTAATGATGAAGATTATCAAAAATTTAAAAATTATATTTTAGATGTCAAAATTGGTGATTTATCTAACCGCGAGGCTCATGCAGCTAAACTTTATTATAAAAATATTTTTGGAGCTGATTTTAAAAGAGAAAGAAATAACTTTGATGATGATATTAATGCGATGCTAAATTATGGGTATACGATTTTACTATCATTTTATAGTCGGGCAATTAATGGGCGTGGCTTTGATAATCGCATTGGCGTTTTTCATAAAAGCTTTAATAACCCTTATAGTTTAGCATGCGATCTAATGGAAATAGCTAGAGTGTTTGTTGACTATGTTGTATATCAGTATTTAATCAAGAAAGCTAATTATCAAGAAGTGAATTGAAAAATTTTTAAGCAAATGCTATATGAATTTTTTGATGAGCACATTAATGTCGACAATAAGCATATAAGAATTCGCGATTATATTGATTATTCAGTTAAAAAAATATTAGAAAATTGTTCATTAGAAGAGTTAATCATTGATTGAAATTCAAAGTAGATTTATGCGAATAATTGTTATGTATGATATTTCGATGGACGATGATAATATCTCTTATTATAATAAATTTAGAAATGAACTAATTAAATTAGGTTATAGCATGATTCAATATTCAATCTATGTTAAATGTATATCAGCTCACACTCAATATCCTTATGAAAAGGATAAACTAATAAAAATCGTTCCAAAAAAATCAAATGTGAGAATTTTATTAGTAACAGAAAGTCAATATCAAAATATTGAAATCATTAATGGCGAAAAATCACTAAATGAATATTACTTAGATAAAAAAATATATTTAGAGGTATAAATTATGTTAGAAATAGTAAAATTTAGTCATCTTTTAGATTATGACTATCAAGGAATTAGAGTTATTGAAAGCAGTAACTCTTTAGCTTTTTTAGCTATGTTAATTAATCATGAAAATCAAAATAATCAACCAAGTCTTTTAATTAATAATAAAGGCTATTTTGTTAATGAAAGTATTATTATTAATCCATTATCAAAAGTTATTGATATCCTTAACTTTAGCAGCAAAAATAGTTTATATAAAATGTTTATAAAAGACAGTAGAATTGATCAAGAAAATTTAATCAAAAATGATTTATTATCTGAAGTATTAAATTTTTATACAAATTTAGTTGCTGAAGATTTTATTTATCTTAATTTAGATAAATCAAAGTTAGTTAAATTTTTATTCCAACTAAATGATCAGAAATTGATTAATAAAGATATTTTATTTAAGTTTTTTGATTTAACAGATCAATTAGATAAGCAACTTGTAATTATCACTAATTTTGATAATATCAATATTAGCGAGTTGGTTACTTTTACTAATAAATTTAACTTTATTATATTAACTAACAATATTTGAAATATTTGTAATAGCTTTGAAGAGTTGGAAGTTTGTTCAATTTTTGATAATAAAACATTTATCAATATTGATAATGTATCTTTAATTAAAGAAATACTTATGCAAAAATTCAATATTGACGATATTAAAAAAATCAAAGAAAGCAAAACATTGCAAAATGCTATAAAATCAATCATTTTAGATTAATTTTTAATCGAATTTAAACGTTTATATACAAAAATGACATTTTAGTACTATACTATTCTTAAGCAAGGTTAGACAGTAAGACATTTAATCCAAACTTATATGACATTTTAGTACTATACTATTCTTAAGCAAGGTTAGACTACTTATAATACAAAAGATGAATTAGGCAAATTTTAGTACTATACTATTCTTAAGCAAGGTTAGACTTAAGGGTTCATTAGTAAGCACTTATATATATTTTAGTACTATACTATTCTTAAGCAAGGTTAGACAAAAATAGATTATTAAAATAGTGTAGTCTGATTTTAGTACTATACTATTCTTAAGCAAGGTTAGACATACTAACAATCCAATAACGACTAATGATAAATTTTAGTACTATACTATTCTTAAGCAAGGTTAGACAAAAAACACTTGAATTAATCGAACAATTGAATTTTAGTACTATACTATTCTTAAGCAAGGTTAGACATAATTATCATATTGATACAAGCGAGTTATATTTTAGTACTATACTATTCTTAAGCAAGGTTAGACATTAACTCTATAATCAGTTGGTTTTCCATAATTTTAGTACTATACTATTCTTAAGCAAGGTTAGACTAAACGATTTAAGTAAGTTGGATGGTGCTAATTTTAGTACTATACTATTCTTAAGCAAGGTTAGACAATTGAAAAATTTGAGTATGGCGATGTTGCATTTTAGTACTATACTATTCTTAAGCAAGGTTAGACACTGATTACAGAGTTAATGATGATGATGTTATTTTAGTACTATACTATTCTTAAGCAAGGTTAGACAAACGTGATGAACAAATATATGAAATATGTATTTTAGTACTATACTATTCTTAAGCAAGGTTAGACATAATCATATTAATAATAATGAACAAGTTAATTTTAGTACTATACTATTCTTAAGCAAGGTTAGACTTTCAAAACTTTGACCAAATTTTCCATAAAATTTTAGTACTATACTATTCTTAAGCAAGGTTAGACATTAATTTTGTATGATGATGGCTTACCATAATTTTAGTACTATACTATTCTTAAGCAAGGTTAGACTTCGATGCCGGTCTAAGAGATAAAAGTAGTATTTTAGTACTATACTATTCTTAAGCAAGGTTAGACTTTTTAAGTATTTAAGTGGTTTATTTTTTTTATTATTAAAAAACACATTCTGTATGGAATGTGTTATAAATTTTCATTAGTAAAATTTAAACTATTTTATTTTTTAATTTAAGATAATTTAAGTTAAATACGTTAATATTAATTAAAATTCTCTTTATTTTTTGTTTATCGCCCTCTACAATAACGTTTCGTTTTGAAATAAATTTTACTTCTATTTGTTGAGTACTATAATTGTTGCCACATAAATAATAGACTTGATTATTGATTGCGTTTTTAAACAACGTATTTTTATATCAGACATCAATTATTTTATTTTCCTCTGGAATGTCTAATGTTTTTTTAATTCTATTTAATTCTTTTTGATTGTAAATTTCTTCTAAAGAAAAATCAGATTTTTTATTGTTATCAAATGTGTAGATTTTTGCATTTACCGGGATATAAGCATATTTATCTTTTCTTGTTTTATAAATCAATAGCGCAACCCAATTAAATGATTCTTTAAATGACTTGCTATCATTTTTATTTAAAGCTACATTGTTAATATCTTTTTTATCACTAACTATTTTTAATTTTTTAACCATTTTGACTTTATTGTTTTCAACGAGTAATAAAATTTGATTATTTTTACAGAAATCTTTATACTCTTCTGAAATTAATTCACTATATGTTTTTTGTAAATCATTCATATAAACTTCAAAAGGACTTTTTTCACCTTTATATTCTAGATATATATTCTTAAGTTTATTAAACTCTTGAGGGTGACTTCTGAACATTAATACATTATCGTGTTTATCTTCTTTTTCGAAGTAATCTTTCATATCATAGACACTTTTACGTTCAACTTTATAAATTATATTTTCATCATCTGGATCTTTGATAGAAGAGTATAAAGTTGCATTAAATAGTTCGATATTATGATCTTTCGTTAATTTTCTTGTAAATCTTACTTTAGATTTAATTTCTTGTTGTCTATTTTCGCCTATCGATTTTTTTACTTTATCTGTTATATCCTCGGTATTGACAGTTAAATCAGAACGCTTACAAATAAATTCACCAGTTTCTTTATCAATAATGTTGTCTTTGTCAATGTAATAGTTTTCCAAAATTGCTCATTTATTATGGTTCATTTTCATATTGTTTGCTGCAATTGCCAATATTGAAGCATCAATAGCATGGTGATCAAATTCATCACGGTTCTTTTTATCCAATTGCGCTAATTTTCTAATTATGCTTGTAAATTTACCTCTAATAGGTTTTATTGTGAATTGATTGTCATGATTTTTAGCATAGTTTGCTAAAATACTTAAAAATTCTTTACATGCATAACGCGTGTCGTTTAAATTTCTAGAAGCAAATTCTATTTCATCGCTTTGAGAAAGTGTGTCATGCAATAAATTGTTGCACTTTGCAATTAATTCATCGTATGTTTTAAATCAAGGTAAATCTTTGATTTTATCTTTTTTAGAAGTATATTTATCGGCTTTTGATCTTCAATGTACATATAACCATTTTTTTAGCTCTTCAAATTTTTCGGTTGATAAAAAGTCTTTAGGAACCTTATTTTTCTTTTGCCTATTTGACTCTTTTAGTACCAAAACCTTGTTTCTGATTGAATCGTCAAAACTTTTGCTTTGAGGAAGAATATGATCAATATCTGTATATCCTGGATCTTTATAAACTTTTCTTAAATCAATATCTTGAAGAGAATATAAATCAATTCCGTCCTGTTGTAATCATAGCAATAACTTTAATTTTGTATGATCTGAGCAATTTGAAATACTGAATGAATTATCCATAGTTCTTTCTTTTACTGCCACTTCAATTAGATCATTAACTTTTTTATTGTGTTTATTTTGAGCACTGATTTTTTTAGCTTCTTCTTCACCGTTTTTATCCCTTGGCATTTCTAGGCCAACTTTTGTGATTAAATATTTTTTTCCAAATTCTTTGATAATTTGGTTAAATACCTTAACGCTTTCTCTAATTGAACTTTTAACTGCTGGAGAAACAATTAAATCGTCTAAAAAATTGGCTTGTAAATATTTGCCAGTTTGTTCTTTTGAAATTAGTTTAATTTCATTTTCTTTATTATATTCACTAACTGCTTTATATAAATCACTCTCTTTATTTCATTTTAATGACTCTAGATTGGTAATTTCGTCAAACAATGCCTGCAACGTATGTTCAAAAACACGGTATGAAAGTGAATGTGTTTTATTTCCTTTTAATTTAGAACTTTGAGCAATATCTTTTATCGTGTTCTGAATATCACTGTCATTTAATAAATATTTATTGAATACTTTAATACATTCTTTATCGTTTAACTTGTTGATACGGTCATCAATACTTCTATTATAAAATATTGGTTGATATAGCTTATCTAAGTCTCTTATTACATTGAATAAATTTTCACTGTTAAACATTGAAGCAATACAATTATTTTTTACAAAGATATTTAAAATTTCATTTGTTATATTTAGATTGTTATAATCGATATCTTCATTGCTAAAACTATTTGTAGTTAAATCATTATTAATTTTTTTCATTTCTTTAATAATTGATTTTTTATCTATGTTTTTAACTTTTTTATCGTTTTTAAATGAATTAAATCAATTTAAAATTAGATCTTTTTTAACTTGATTGTCTAGATTTATTTTATTTTGTGAATTTTCGTCAATATAAAAAGTTGTATTGTTTAAATTGTGTAATAAATTAAACATTTCTGCACTTGGCGTATTAATAGGCGCTCTATTGTCTTTTTTAAACACGCTACATTTTCCAGTGGTTTTTTCTCATATTACAGTATATTTTTGAATAACTTCACCATTTTCATCTCTTTGAAAAATCCCGTATTCACTCGGACTTTTTATATTGCCAGGCCCTTGTTCAAATGAACGTATATATTTAAATAAATTTAGATAATTATCACTAAATTCTTTAAATAATTTTTGGTCATATTTTTTAGACTGAACTTCGAAAAGTTTTTCAAGCTCGGCAACTCATCTCTTATTAGTAAATAAATTGCCTGTGTTTGCCTCAATGTTTTTGACAAATCCGAATCTATCAAAGTATTTTTTTTCAATTTCGCTTGGATATTTTGAATCGTCTTTAAATTCGGCAAATGAACTGTTATTCTTATCGCCGCCTTTATTATCTTTGGTTTCTTCTTCTATTTCATAAAATACACCACGATTTTTTAAATAATCGTGTAGTATTCAGATTAATTCTTCTGATAAAATTTCTTTTGATAATGCTTTGTATTTTAAATCTATAATATGTGGGTGTTTTTGTGAAGATTTTAAATAAATATTTAAAACATCTTCGACAGATTTTAAATCTAAATTAAACATTTTGCTATATTTAATAACTAATTTTGCATAAGCATTTTTCTTTAAAGCTTTTCTTCTTATGCTTCTTCTAAGAGATCTGTGTGCTCTTCTATCTTCAGCTAAATTAGGTTCATCAAACAATCTAGAACCTAGCGCAATAACTTCGTTAGTTTCATTATTAACAAGCGACCAGCCTACTGAACCAATCCCTAAATCTAGGCCTAATGAAACCTCAATTTTTTTATTATCTTCCATGAATTCTCCATTCTAAAAAACATATTTATTATAAATTACAAATATAAATATTTATTTTTATCATTAAAATTTAGAGAAAATTTGAAGATTTTACTATTGCTAATATTGCAATTTTAATACACTAAACTTTTATCTTAAATTTTCGAACCAAATGGGATTACACAAAATTTATAAAATAACTTTTTTAACATTTACGTTAAATTGCAGCAAAATAAAAAAATTGTAATTTCATAAAAAAACTAATTTTATAATATAATTTTTCACCACAAAAAATTTATTTTTTTTCATACTTGTTAATTTTTTTAAAAAAACTCTTCTAATAAGTGTTTTTTTATTGCTCCTTGAGTTTTTAATATAATTTCGTTTGTAAATTTAAATACTTTATATTAAAGAAAATCCACACAAAAAGGAAAACAAATGAAAAAATCAATCAGAAAGTTCTTACTACCTTCAGTTATAACTAGTGCTTCTATACTTCCGATGGCTATATGTCTAATTTCTTCACAATGTACAACAGATTCCAATGTCGAAGCAATAAAAACCCAGGGCTATGCTGATGCTATGCAAAAACTAGCTAACAAATCAATCACTGTTGCCGGGGCATGATCAGACGCTCGTTTTTATGCTAAAGACCATGCTAATGATCTAGCAGTTATTGGAGCTACATCGCACATTTCAAATGATGGTGTTCAGGCGAGATCTGACTTAAAGCTTGGCGATATTAAGGCTCTTCAACAACTTTTAATTGCTGCAATAAAAGAATCAAACAAACAAGTAAAAGATAATAAAGATTCTAACAAAGAAAGCAATCTAACTTACTTAGATAAAAATAACAAGATCCAAAGTATATTCAAAATATACAACCATGATGGCTATGCTCCAGTTGGATTTGATGCAAATATCGTTTACAACATAAATGGAGATTCAAAAAAAGCCTATGAAGTTATTCCTAAGGGCGATAGTGAATATATTTCCTTTGATGAAAAAACAAATAAATTCACAACTGTTGATGAAAAGAAAAACCTTAAAATTCAATTCATTCCTTCTTCTGATGCCGCATTAGTACAAAAAGCAACAGAGAAACTACAATTATGAATAAAGGAAAAAGGAATCAAAAATATTGAAATTAGTGTTTCAAGTGATTACAATAGTGCTGCAACAGCTTTGAAAGCTAAATCGATCGATGTCGCCTTTCTACCTGTCGATACATGAGCTAAGCTATCCGGAGATTCTAGTTTTATTATTCAAGCTGGTAGAAATGTCCAAATTATTGACCCATATATAAGCAAGCAGAATCCATCAACACCTAAATTTAATGATGAAAAACTACTAGTTGAAGCATTTAATAACTACAAAATATTCAATAAAAATAATCTTTATATCAACAAGGAACCATCTAAAAATCCAAATTCAACTACAAACGGATACAACGATGAATTAAAAACACATATTGATTCGTTGGCAACAGGAGAAGAACTTCCAACCGTTGGCTTCTATCGTTCATATATTTATGTTCGCAAAGATTCTGAAATTTACAAAATTGTTATTAAAGCCCTAAAAGAACAAGGTTCTAATTGAAAACTAAAATGATCGGAAGTAAGGGATTATGTAATTTATGGTTATACTTCAACAACATCAGCCGCCTCATATATATACCCTGAACAATGATTTAAAAAACATTTTGAAGGCTTTAAATCTTTCTTAGAATAATACAAAAACTTAATTTAATATAAAACTTAATTATGAATAAAAATTTAAAAATGAAAAGTATTAGCAACATACAACAAAATACTAATAATAATTGAAATATAAACTGAGATAATGTATCAAAAACATATCCTAATGGAACTAAGGGCTTAATTGATGTAAATCTTTCAATTAATCAAGGCGAGTTTGTTGCAATTATTGGTCTATCGGGAGCCGGAAAAACCACGCTAATTAAAACAGTAAACAAAATAAACACCATTACCTCAGGAAAATTAACGGTTGGGCCTTACAATGTTAATGAATTAAAAGGAAAAAAATTAAGACAATTTAGAACAAAAATTGGAATTATCTTTCAAAATTATAATCTAGTTGAAAACATCACTGTACTACAAAATGTTCTCTCGGCAAGATTACCACAAATGAATTTATTTAGAGCGTTTTTTGGAATTTATAGTAAAAGCGATATTGAACTAGCATATCAATGTTTAGCAAAAGTTAATATTCTAGAAAATGCTTATGATTTAGCAAAAGATTTATCAGGCGGTCAGATGCAGCGTGTGGCCTTAGCACGTACTCTAGCCCAAAAACCAAAAATTATTCTTGCAGATGAACCTGTAGGGGCACTTGATCCGATTATGGCTAAAAGTGTTATGGATGGTTTTTTAATAGCTAACAAATCTGAAAAAATTACCATAATTGCAAATCTCCACCATGTTGATCTAGCCCTACAATATGCAGATCGGATAATAGGCGTAAAAAAAGGCAAAATTATTTTTAATGATAGTTGAGATAAAGTTAATTTAGAACAATTAAAAGAAATATATGGAAAAAAATTGGAACAATTTGATGAAGAACAATTCAATGAAAACCGTAGAAAAAGACTAATTATTCAAAATGAAATTAAAGAAAAAATTAAAAAATTGGAAATCTAGAAATGGATAAACAGCAAAGCAAATCTAGCGGTCCTATTGAATATAAAAGCAAAATAAAATTATTTAGTGAATCAGTAACAAATTACTTTAATCCCAAATTCGTTGACATCAATGGCCAAAAGGTAACTAAAAAGTTCCCTTGGTTCAAAATCTTGGGTGGTGCACTAATCTTTATTTTGGTTGTAATAATAATCGCTGCTATTAAACCTGATTTTCAAAACTGAAAAGCTTTTTGAAACCATATTTCACACTTTTTTGAGACTAATAAAAAAGCGCAAATCGGAGCTGCAGAGTTCACGCCTTATGCAACCTTCTTGCGCAGCTTATCCTATTTATGAACTACTATTTCATACTCAATATTAGGCACTATACTTGGTATTTTTATATCAGTACCGCTAGCATTATTAAGCTCTAAAAATATTATTAAAGATAAATTAATTTATCTTCCCTTTAGAATAATAATGTCGATAATTAGAGCAGTCCCCCCAGTTGTATTCGCATTTATCTTTTTCTTCTTATTTTCAAAATCATTAGCGGCAATGTTTTCAATTGCTATATTTGTTAGCTCATTAATGACAAAATGATTATATGAAGACTTAGACACTTATGATACAAGCGCATTTCAGGGAGCGCAAGCGATTGGTAATAATAAAACTCTTGCCTTTAAAAGCGCAATTTTACCTTATTTAATAAAGAGAATTGTATCATATGGATTCTACTCATTCGAAATGGTTGTTAGATTTGCAGCTATTTTATCAATTGTTGGAATATCAACAATTGGACAACTTCTTTCTGACCAATACGCCATAACAGATAACCTATCACATATGTCAATTGTTTTATGAGTGTTAATTGCCTTGATGATAGTAATCGAAGCATTAAACTATATGATTAAAAAATTCATTTTAGAATATTCTCAAAAGCACCCTCAAATTGATGAAAAACTTCCATTTGCAAAACAATTAGAACAGCTTAAAAAGCAAAAGTCAAAAATATATATATTCAAGATTTTTGTCATTATTCTTGTGTTTGCGCTTATCCTTGCTTCGCTAACACAAATTGAATGAAAAATTGGAAATAGTATAAAAATTGGCCAATTCAAAGATGGAATTAATAAGCTTTTCAATCCAGATTGATCATTGTTTGGTGGCAATTGAAAAACATCAAAAACAAGTGTTATACCATTAGGGGCTTCGGCTCTACTAGTGGCAATAGCTTCCTCAGTCATTGGTTTGTTTTTTGCACTAATATTAGGAATTCTCGCCGCAAAAAATATTAATAAGTATTTTTCTTACCCATTTAAATTGATTATTATTGTTATTCGTGCTATACCAGCGTTCACTTTTGCCATTCTTTTTATAATCTTGTCAAAAGACTCAAAACTATTCGCCGGGGTCTTGGCACTGGGGATACATTCAATTGGTATGCTTGGAAAACTAATTATGGAGTCAGTTGAAAAAATTCCACACAAGGTGTTTCAATCCTTAGACTCACTAGGCGCAACATGATTTCAAAAAGTCAAATTTATTGTTATTAAATCAATATTACCGCAATCTCTGTCTAACTTCTTATATAGAGTTGAAATTAACTTCAAAAGTACAGTAGTAATTGGCGCCGTAGGAGCTAGTGATTTTGGTTTCCAAATCAGTACATACTCATCCAAAACTGAAGACTGAGACAAGCTTTCATCATACCTAATTTTTACCATTATTGTATTATTGACAATTGAACAAATTTCAAATATCATTCGCTCAAAACTAACAACTGGATACTTCTTTGGCCAAGATGTTTGGTTTAAAAAACTGATTAAGCAAAATATGATTATTAAGTCGCTTGCCATTGCTCTTGTGAACAATGAGGAATTCAAAAATGAAACAAGATATGCAAAATATATGATTGCAAAACACAAGAAAGATCAATTATTTATATACAATTATTGATTAAAAAATGATTTAATTCCAGATGAAAAAAATTATAAAAGGCTAATGACAAATAAAATAGACTATTTAAATCAATATAAAAAAATATTAGTTAAAATTAAAAATGATGTTAAAAATGTTTATAAAACAACATATATGCGAACAATTCAAAATCTAGCAAATATGAAAAACTGATTCAAGAAATCTAAAATAGCTAAAAAATCCGCCAAAATTGCGGTTGATCATTATTTTGACAATTATTCATTAACGGTGGCCTAAATTATGGAAAATATGAAACAAAAATTTATTAAATTTTGAGAATATCTAGAAAACGCAAATAATATAACATTATGTACTCATGTTGAACCAGATGGTGATACCCTAGGATCTGCAGTCGCTCTCAAGCATCTTATAAAAATAAACCTAAAAAATAAGAATGTAAGAATTTCTGGCGGCGATTATCCAAGAAACCTATTGTTCTTGGAAGATGAAAAAATTTCATTAGTTGATAATGACTTTTTTAATAACTCACTAAAGGTGGTTGTTGATACATCTACAAAGAATAGAATCTTTGATCAAAGAGTCAAAACCGAAGAATCAATTAAAATTGACCATCATCCTTTGGAAGGCGAATGATTATTTGAAATTGGTGGTGATTTTTGACCTGCAACCGGACAAGTAATGACCAAACTTGTTATGGAACTAAATTTAAAAACAGACAAAAAAGTTCTCGAAGGCCTTGCTGTGGCAATCATTACTGATACTGAATTTTTCAAAGAGAGAAATGTTACCCAAGAAACTTTTAAATGTATGGAATTTTTATTAAAGGAAGGTCTAGATTATAATCTTTTACTTAAAAAAATGCAACTTAATGTGGAAGAAAACAGATTCATTTTTAATGCAATAAACAATTCCAAAAAAGAAGGAATAGTTACATATATGATTGTTGATCAAATTGTTTCAAATGATATCGCAAGACCTCTTGTTGCTAAATTTGCAGAAGTATCTAACACCGAAGTTTCACTAGCATTATTAAAACGAAAACAGGGTGATTATCGCTGTGAAATTAGATCAAAAACTACTTATGATGTATCAAAAGTTGCAAACTATTTTCAAGGCGGTGGGCACTTAAACTCATCTGGATTTATTCAACAGGATTTAAATAAATTGCAAGAAATAGTTAACTTTATAAACAAACATTATTTAATGTAAAAAATAAGAGTTAGGGGTGCATTAAACCTCTAACTTTTTAAAATATTAAAATATAATTTTAAGTACTAATATTTTATCTAAAAGGAAATTGTTATGTTTGAACCAATTGAACCATATAAAACTGGTTTTTTAAAAGTAAGCGATATTCACTCTATATATTATGAAGAAGTAGGTAACCCAAATGGTCAACCAATTTTATTTATACATGGTGGTCCAGGAGGGGGGATTTCTGAATCAAATCGCCAATATTTTGACCCAAATCATTACCGAATTATTTTATTCGATCAAAGAGGTTGCGGCAAATCTATGCCATCTGCCGAAATAAAAGAAAATACTACACTAAACTTAATTAGCGATATTGAAGAGTTGCGAAAAAACTTAAATATTGATAAATGGATACTTTTTGGTGGTTCATGAGGATCCTGTTTGTCACTTATTTATGCCATTAATTACCCTCAAAATGTATTGGGCATGATTTTGCGAGGTGTATTCTTAGGGCGCCAAGAAGACGATTATTACCTTTATCAACAGGGTGCTTCTTTCTATTTTCCTGAAGCATATGAAGCATTTTCCAACTTTATTCCAATTGAAGAAAGACATAATTTAATCAAGGCATACCACAAGTATCTAAATAGTCCAAATATTGAATTAGCATACAATGCAGCATACCATTGAGCTAAATGAGAACTCGGGCTTATAACGATGAATCCACTAACAGAAATAGAAGAAATTTTATCTAATCAGAAAAGCAATTTAGAATTAGCTAGACTTGAAAATCATTATTTTATTAATCATATTTTTTTAGAAGATAACTATATATTAAAAAATATTGACAAAATTCAAAATATTCCAACAATAATTATTCATGGTAGATTTGATATGGATTGCAGACCAGAAGGCGCTTACCTTTTACATAAAAATCTAAACAAATCAAAGTTAAATTTTGTTATTGCAGGTCATTCCTCAAAAGAAGAAAAGATTGCCGAAGCACTAGTTAATGCTACAGAAGAATTCAAAAATTTGCAATAAATAATTCATAGACTTTAAAGACAAAAAAACATTCAGAAAATACACCTGAATGTTTTTTTACAAAATCTCATTTAAGTTTTTCATCTAGATTAGATTCAAAAAATATTTTAAATAAATTGAATCAAAATTTTTTAAGCTTTTGAAGCTGAAATAAAAAAGATAATAAAACCTACAAGTGTTAATATTAGCAAGATCAGCCGACAATTATTAACAAAAATAAAGTGTTTATATTCAAACATAAACAATAATGCTTTGCTTCAATGTCTATATTATTGAAATTCAGAAATAGTGACAATTTCATTGTTAATTTCACTAAGAGCATTATCATAAAATATTAATAATATAATAACTGTAGGTCTATATATGCTAGATTATAATTAAAATAATTGACGCAAAACCTGGACCAACATTAGCTATATTGCAACAAATGTATATATCGACATTACAACAACAATAAAAGCAAACACAAACAATGCCGGCGATAGATCAAATGAAACAAAATGACCTTGTTTAGACTTTTTTGTTTCGCACAAATGTTGCTTCATCAAAATAGCCAGTCACTCATAAATAAATCCTTTAAATTTCAAATGTATAACCTATTATATTTTTTTGAATATTTAGCTCAATAAACTAAATTATGATTTATAAAAAATGTGATCTTTATTTCAGTATCTTCTTACCTTCTAAGCGGCTGAAGTGCCTATGATTACCCTGATAAACAATAATAATAAAAAAATAATACCTAGAGGTATTAATAACTTGCTGCATCCAATTTAGAATTAACTTTTTTCCTCAATTGAGCTTTAATTTAAAATTAAAAATATACTAGTTTTTTTTAGCAAATCACTTCTTTAAGACATACAAATAAGTTCGCTTAATACGTGATTTTGTATATCTTTTTGATGTACAAGAATCAATAAATTCATCGTAGGATAAAGCATCAATGTTTTTCTTAAATAAATTTTCCATTCCTTCACTAACAAGTTTAATTTTGGCGATTCTTTGTGGTGACCAATGTCTTATTATTCTTTGGAATTTTTTATATGTATCTTCAATCCTCTTAACTCTTTTAATTTTTAGTGGAGAAAAATTTGAAATATCCTCATTATTTTTTATCATTTCTCTTAATTTTGTTCCTGATGCATAAATTGAACTTGTTTCCCCAGAATGATGTGAAATTGACCTTTTTATACAATCAAGTTTAATATGAGGTTTATTTTTTAATATGTATTTAGTGTATTCAAAGCCCAAAATATCCTGCGGAATTTCTTCTTCTTTTAAGAATAGTTTTAACGATTCATAACAGGATAAAATAAAGGATTTTCCTTGTTTTAAAAGCAACTTAACATTTTTGTTATATAAATCCGCATTTTCATCCAATAACCTGGCAGCACTTATATATTTTTTTATTTCATCGCTATCGGATGTTCCAAAAAAAAGAATATCAATTTTTTGTTTATCTAACATATCAATTGAGCCTTTTGCAAAAAAGTGTGCTGCCTGTGTTGAAGTTTCAAAATCTAGCTTAACAACCTTATCAACACCATATTTCATACATATTTTTTTTCTTTTTGCAAAGGGAGCGCAAGCAATCTCACCACGTTGGGTAAAATTAGAGGACAAGGCAACAATAATTTGCGAATTTGGATATCTTTCTTTAATTTTATTAATTAAGTATATATGACCATTATGAAATGGATTATATTCTGCAATAATGCCAATTTTTAACATAAATTTATTCTTCCTACAATTCAATAATTCTTAAAAATTATAAATTAATTTGCTTTAAAAAAAATCTAAAAAGACCTATTAAAAAAATAATTTCTTTATAATTAATGTACTAAAGATAATAAATAAAAATTGGAGAAATTATGATTGATTTATCAATAAAAAATGTTGCAAAAAGATTGAATATACGTAATGAGCAGGTTAGTGAAACCCTTAAATTATTAAAAGAAGGCGCTACAATTCCCTTTATTTCACGTTATAGAAAAGATGTGACCGGTGGTCTTGATGAAGAACAAGTTGCAAATATTAGCGAATTTTATGAGTATGATGTAGAACTTCAAAAAAGGAAAGAATATGTTAAAAAAATTCTTGAAGAAAAAAAGCTACTTGATGTTGAAATATCGAAAAAAATTGATGATGCAATAACTAAGCAGGAAGTTGAAAATATATATGAACCTTTTAAGGTAGGCAAAAAAACAAAAGCCACCGAAGCTCTTGCATTAGGATTAGGGCCACTTGCTGAGCTTATTATGACAAATAAGGATGAAAAATTTAATGTTTTTAAAGAAGCTTCGAAATATATTAATGGAGATACATTAAAAGATGTTGAACAAGTTTTAGAACAAGCTAAATATATAATTGCTCAAAATATTTCACAAGATATTTCAGTTCGCGAATATGTTAAAAATCAACTTATAAACTACGGTGTTATCGTAACAAAAAAGAAAAGCGTGGATGACGAAAAAGAAACATTCAAACAATATTATGACTATAGTGAGAAGGTTAAAAATATCCCTAACCATCGTGTATTAGCTATTACTCGTGGTGAAGACAAAAAAATCATTTCATATACAATTGAATTCAATGAAAAAGTTATCATTTATTATCTAAACAACAAATTTTTCATCAACAAAAGAACAGCTAAGATTGTTAATGAAGCAATAAAGGATTCACTAGATCGTTTAATATTTCCATCGATAATAAGAGAAATAAAGACAGATTTATTTGAGCGTGCCGAAAAAGAAGCTATTGAAATTTTTGCTCAAAACCTTGAAGATTTATTACTTTCTCCAGCCACAAAAAATAAAAATATTTTATCTATCGATCCTGGATATACTAACGGCTGCAAATGTGCAATGCTAGACGGTAATGGAAAATATTTAGAAGGTTTTGTTATCCATCCACACACTAACTCAAAAGAAGAATTTCTAAATGCAGTCAAAAAGATGCATGAAATACTTAACAAATATGAGATTGATCTAATTGTTATTGGAAATGGAACCGCTAGCCGTGAAACAGAAGAATTTATTGATAAATTATTAAAAATAAGAAGAGAAAAAGAATTAAACAAAAACACTAAATTTGCCATTGTTAGCGAAGTAGGCGCTTCTGTATACTCGGCTTCAAAAATTGCGCAAGAGGAATTTCCTGATTTAGAACTAGAATTTAGATCAGCAATTAATATAGGCAGAAAATTTCAAGATCCTTTGAATGAGCTAATTAAAATTGAACCAAAATCTCTTGGGGTAGGTCAGTATCAACATGATGTTAATCAAAAAGAATTATCTTTAAAATTAGCATTCAAAGTCGGAAAGGCAGTCAATATGGTTGGAATTGATTTAAACACCGCAACCAAATATATATTAGAGTATGTTTCTGGCCTTTCGAAATCATTAGCACAAAATATTGTTGATTATCGTAATGAGAACGGCTTATTTAAATCAAGAACTGATCTTAAAAAAGTTAAAGGTTTAGGCCCTAAAGCTTATGAACAATCAGTTGGTTTTCTACGAATTTATGATTCTAATGTATTTTATGATAAGACAAATATACACCCTGACTTATATGAACTTGCCGATAGAATAATAAAAGAATTAGCTATTGATTTAAAAAATATCGATAAGGAAATATTGCTTTCAACTAATAAGGATGAATTAGCTAAAAACCTAGGCGCAAATCAATATGACATTGACCTAATTATTGATTCTTTATTAGCACCTGGAAAGGATATAAGGGATGATAAACCAGGATATATTGTTAATGACAAAATTTTAAAATTTAGCGATATCCAACTGGGTCAAGAAATTATTGGCCAGGTTCAAAATATTACCAACTTCGGTGTATTTGCCTATATTGGCCTAAAGGAAAATGTTTTGATTCATATTCGTAATATGAAGAAGGAAAATTCCCAATATATCAACCATCCTAATGAACTAGTTTCAATTGGCGATAACATAAATATAAAAATTATTGATATTGATAAAGTAAACTCAAAAATTCAAGGAAAAATTATTTGAAAATAAATTAATGTATTAAAATTTTATTATACTGTTTTTAATTAAGATTAAAAAGGGTTGGCCATAGGCCGATCCTTTTTGTAATTATAAGATATAAAAAAGGAGATAAAAATGAATACTAAAACTTTTGATTCGGAACTAAAAGCAACACAAATTTTTAGTGCTATATATAATGTTTCACAGATCAAAAATATTGATGAAGAAGCAGTAGTTGATTTATTTAAAAAAGCTGTTGAACAAGTGATTTTTAGTCAATATGACCCTGATGCTGAATTAGAATTTATCATTGATAAAGATAAGAAACAGTTTAAAATAATAAACCATACAAAAATCGTTACTAATGACCCTATAACATATGAAGACAAAGATAATTTTTGCCCTTGCATTGAAATCGCTTTAAGCGATGCTAAAAAAATTAATGCAAATATTAAGGAGGGAGATATCATTGCCGAGGAAATAGATTTCGAATTATTCCATAAACGTGATTATCAAAAAATTCTAAGTATCTTCAACCAACAAATTAGAGAGTTGGAAAAACAATTAACCTTTAATAAATATAGTAGCTTAATAGGCACTATAGTTAAAGCTAAAATAACAAATATTACCAAAACTGGTACACTCATGGAATTTCGTGATGGGACTGTTGCTTATATGCCACCATCTACAAGCAATTTAAGATTATTATCCAATCTAAAAGCCGGCGATTTGTTAGATGTTTATATTGAAGAAGTAAAACCTGAATCTAAAAATGCACAAATATTAGTATCCTCAGTTGAATCTAAATTAATAAATAAATTATTCGAACAAGAAATACCAGAAATTGCTGAGGGATTTATTGAAATTATTAAGGTTGTTAGAATACCAGGGGAAAGAGCAAAAGTTGCTATAAGAAAAACAGAAAAAGCGCCTTTTGCTCTCGAAGAATTAGGCACAGTAATCGGAACAGATTCAGCTAGAATTGAAGCTATTTCGAAACAACTAAACCACGAAAAAATTGATGTTGTATTATATGATGAGGACAAAAAGAAATTTGTAATGAATGCTGTTAGTCCTTCAAGAGTTATTGATATTGTCGAAAAAGAAGATTCAACTCCACAGTTCAATAGTTTTATTGTTATTGTTCCTAATGCTCAACATACTTTAGCAATTGGTAAAAAAGGGCAAAATGTTCGACTTGCCTCAGAATTAACAAGAAGCCGCTTGGACATAATTAGCCAAGCGCAAGCCGATCAACTCCAAATAAAATATTCATTTAAAAATGCAAATATTACTGAAGAAGAAGCTAAATTAAAATATGTAGGTCAAAAGTTAAATCTAAAACCAATTAGCAATCATAGAAATTCTAAGAAATCCAATGAATCATTCTTTGATAATACATTCAATATATCAGAATTTGACCAAGACCTAGCTGAGCTTAGACAAAAAGCACAACAAACAGATCATATTTTTGAAAAACAATTATATGAATCTATTTCTGATGAGGAAATAGAAAGAACATGAATTGATATGCAAAATGAATTAGAAAACGAAGAAATGGAAGATTTAGATGTATACTCAGGGAACACTAAACAAAATGAAATTAAAGACAAAGCAAAAATCGAAGCCGACTATGAAAAAATAACTCAAACAAAAATGAAGGACTTCAAAAAAGATGATGACCTAAGTGCTGGTTTAGAGAATTTAGATTTAGGTGATTTAAATGATGAAGATTGATAAAAAATATAGTCGTAAATCTATTGTTGATGGAAAAATTTATCCTATAAAAAACTTAGTTAGATTTGCAAAAATTAATAATGAATTTTATTTTGATCCAAACATTGAACTAGGTGGTCGGGGAACATACTGTTTAGATAATGAGGAACAAATCGAAACCCTTTTTAAAAAGCATTTACTAAATAAAGCATTTAGACAAAATATTGATGATTGTATTTATAAAAAATTATGAAATGAGGTGAATATATGGCTAAGCAAAAATGTAACAAAAGAATTTCAAATGTAGACAATATTAAAGAAAAATTAAACGTTGTAGAAGCAAAAGTCAAAAATGGTGTATTTATTTTTACAGGTCCACTAACAGTTTGCGAATTTAGTCAAAAAATTAACCAAACTGCTGCGCAAATTTTAACCTACTTCTTTAAAAAAGGAATAATGAAAAATATTAACACCTTCTTAAATGAAGAAGAAATTGCGGAAATATGTTTACATTATAATCTTGATTTTCAAAAAGAAGAATCAGTTGATGCTGAAAATTTATTTGATAAACTTGAAGTTATTAATGATCCAAACGACCTTTCAACACGCCCTCCCATTGTGACAATTATGGGCCATGTTGACCACGGTAAAACAACACTAATTGACCAAATTAGAAAAAGTAACATTCTTTCAACAGAATTTGGTGGGATTACCCAACATACTGGTGCATATCAAGTTGAATACAATGGTAGAAAAATTACCTTTCTTGACACCCCTGGACACGAAGCGTTTACTGAAATGCGTTCGAGAGGGGCTAGGGTAACTGATATTGTTATTATTGTTGTAGCTGCAGATGACGGTGTTAAACCGCAAACTATTGAAGCCATCGATCATGCGAAAGCTGCCAATGTGCCAATTATTATCTTTGTTAATAAGATGGATAAGTCAAATGCAGACCCTGAGAAAATTAAAAGCCAACTAAGCGAGCATAATATTATTTGTGAAGAATGAGGAGGCGAAAACCAATTCATTTATGGTTCAGCAATGATGAATAATAATATTGATGCTTTATTAGAATCTATTTTTCTTCAAGCTGATTTACTAGACCTAAAGGCAAATCTGAATCGCGATCCTTTTGGAACTATTATTGAATCAAAGATTGATAAAGGTAGAGGGGTAGTGTCAACGGTTATTGTTGAGAATGGTACTCTTATGCATCGAGATTTTATTGTCGCTGGTGGTCAATATGGAAACATTAGAAGCTTAACCTCAACCGAGGGAAAACCATTGCAAAAAGTCTTACCAGGCACACCTTGCATAATTACAGGTCTCAATAAGAATCCCTCATCAGGTGATAGATTTATTGTAATTAGTGATGAAAAATTCGCTAAGAAGCTAGCAGAAGAAAAATCTTTTATTAATAAACAAAAAGAATTAAGCGAAAGAAATTCCTTCACTATAAAAGATGGACAAAAAACCTTAAACATAATTATTAAAACCGATGTGCAGGGGACTGCTGAAGCAATTAAGCAAACGCTATCTAAACTAAAAAATGATGAAATCTCTGTTAATGTTATTAGAGCAACAGCGGGAGAACTAACTAAAGCAGATTTACTCTTAGCTGAAGCATCTAATTCAAGAATTTATCTATTTAACATTAGCACATCAAGCGAAATTAAAAAACTAGCTGAAACTAAAAAAATAAAAATTGTTTCTCATAACATTATTTATAAAATTGTTGAAGAAATAGAAGCAATTATCAATACCTTAAAAGAACCAGTTTATGAAGAAAAATTAATTGGACAGGCTGTTGTTATAAAACTTTTTTTCTACTCGAAAGTAGGAACAATTGCAGGTTGCATGATGCTTGAAGGACAAGCGAAAGAACTTTGCAAAGTTGAAGTAATTAGAAAAGGCAAAAGTATCTTTAAGGGCTCAATAAGCTCCTTAAAAAGAGAAAAAAATGATGTTAAAGTTGTCGAAAAAGGCTTTGATTTTGGTACCCATATTAAAGATTTTGATAAAATAGATATAGATGATGAATTAAAATTTTATGAGGATGTATTAGTATAATATGAACGCAATTATGCATGAAAGAAAAACTCAATTATTATTAGAATTAATTGGAAATAGTTTTTTTGAATTAAAAGATTTTGATGTAACAAACATCTCAATTAACGACGTAATTTTATCAAACGATGGATCACATGCTAAAGTATATATAACCTTATTTAAAGACAAGGAAAGATACTTTGACAAAGTGACTTCAATGGCGCCATTTATTCGTTCAGTTGTAGCTAAAAGTTGAAAATATAAAAAATTACCAGAACTAGTATTTTTAATTGATAAAGTTGAGCCTGAAGCTGCAAGAATTGAAAAAATACTTAAAGATATTAAGGAATAGTACTTAATAAATGAACAATCAGTATGATGCTATCGTAATAGGTGGTGGTCATGCCGGAATCGAAGCAACTTTTGCACTAGCAAAAAGAAATCTAAAAGTAGCCTTAATAACTCTAAATACTAACCGCTTAGCAATGCTACCTTGTAATCCATCAATCGGTGGATCGGCAAAAGGAATTATTACTCGTGAAATCGATGCCCTAGGAGGAGTTCAGGGCTTTTTTGCCGACCTATCCATGATCCAAATTAAAATGTTAAATACTTCAAAAGGCCCAGCTGTTTGATCGCTTAGGGCCCAAATAGACAAAGATAAATATTCACAAATAATTCTAAATGCTGTAAAAAAAGAAAATAATATTGTTTTAATTGAAGATGAAGTTTCTGATCTAATCATAGTTGACAAAAAATGTGTTGGTGTTAAAACTTTAAAACACGGCGATATACACTCGCAAGTCACAATTATGACAACCGGTGTCTATATGAACTCACGCATCCTGCGAGGCACCGATATTAAAAACGATGGTCCTGACGGTGAAAAAAATAGTTCAACTCTATCCAAAAATTTAGCTAAATATGGTTTTGAAATCCAAAGATTAAAAACCGGAACTCCTTGTCGTATTTATACTGATAGTATTGATTTTACAAAAGTAGAAAGAGAAATTCTAGATAAAACTGAACTTTGTTTTTCCAAGCGAAGTAATATAAAATTAGATGAACAAACTTCTTGTTTTCTAACTCATACAACAGCCAAAACTAAAGAAATAGTACTAAAAAACCTTGATAAAAGCTCATTATATTCTGGAATAATTATTGGTATCGGACCAAGATATTGCCCTAGCATTGAAGACAAAATTGTTAGATTTCAAGACAAGGAAACACACCACATATTTTTTGAACCAGAAACTAAAAAAGGCGACATTATGTACATTAACGGCTTATCCACTTCAATGCCTGTCGATGTCCAAGATGAAATGATTAGATCGGTACCTGGATTAGAAAATTGTAGAATCCAAAAATATGGATACGCCATTGAATATGATGCTATTAATCCACTTAATTTATATAAATCGCTAGAATCTAAAATGTTAGAAAACTTTTTTTCGGCCGGACAACCTAATGGGACAAGTGGTTACGAAGAAGCAGCGGCCCAAGGCTTAATAGCTGGAATTAATGCAGCAAATAAGATTCAAAATATGCCTTCTATGGAAATTAAAAGAAGCGATGCCTATATCGGTGTCTTAATTGATGATATCGTTACCAAAGGCACCACAGAGCCATATCGTATGTTAACAAGTCGTTCAGAATATCGATTATTATTAAGAAATGACAATGTTGATGAAAGATTATGCCAATATGCTTATGACAATAAAATGATAAATGAAGAAGAATATCAAAAAATTGTTAATAAATATAATCTTATTCAAACAACAATTGAAGAACTTAAAAATAAATATGTGTCTTCAAAGAGTGAATTAGGCATTAAATATAACGTTATCAATGGCCAATCTTACCTTAAGTTACTTGCCAATCCTGAGACAGACCCAATAGATATCTTAGGAAATGATTTTCCCTTCATTGAAGAATTAACAATTCAAGTAAGACTATTTGGATATCTTAAAAAACAAGAAACAGCTGCTGAAAAAATGATTCGCCTGGAAAATCTAAAAATCCCTGAAAATATAAATTATTCCTTGGTAGATAATCTCGCTACAGAAGCAAGACAAAAACTTGAAAAAATTAGACCCTCAACTATTGGACAAGCAACAAGAATTAGTGGAATTAACCCTTCCGACATACAAATGCTAATGTTCTATCTAAATAACCGCAAAAAATAAAAAATAAAAATGAAAATAAACTTAATTGCAGTTGGTTCTTTAAATTCAGATATTAAGAAAATTTATGATTCATATTTAAAAAAAATAAACTTTTTAGCAACAATTAATTTAATTGAAATTAAAGAAATTATTAATGATAATATTGATATTAAAATTGCAAAGGAAACTGAAGCAATATTAACAAAAATACCAAAAAATTCAAAAGTTTTTTATCTTTCATTACAAGGAAAACAAATGAGTAGTGAGGAATTTTCTAATATACTTATTGAAGATAATCTAACTTTTATTATTGGCGGGTCAAATGGCGTAGATGAAACAAAATTTAAAAATAAAATTTGTTTTTCCAGAATGACCTTCCCACATCAGTTATTTAGAATCATGTTAATTGAACAAATTTATCGTGGATTAGCCATTAAGAAAAATATTAAATATCATAAATAATTACACCAAATTTTGGTGTAATTTTTTTATTTGATTTTTTTCTCTAGACATTTGGGGATCTATTGACGAAGTTAAAACAAAAAAATCAAAACCTTTACATCTTATAGGTTTTGATTTAAAATTAAGCATTATTTCTTTAAATCTTTAAATTCAAAATTAATAATACCAGAGTTATAAACTACTGCTAGTTTTTCGGTTTCACTATCTTGAATTATTTGCTGGTTGGCATTATTTGTTCATATATAAGTCCCTGATGATCTTGTATTTTTTACTCAAAGGTCGTTGCCTAACATATGATCTCATTCTTTATTTGAACCACCACTATGTCTAAATCCGTTATTAGGGTGATCAAGTGGCGATTTATGGCTACTATCAGCATTATCTGGTGTTTGCCAACTTGTAGGATGAGTAGACAGTCATTTGGCAAAGTCATAATTAGATCAAACATACGCTTTTGATTGAGCGTTGTTGCTATTAGACATAAATACAGAAGTAGGTGTTATTGAATCATCATGTAAACTTTTATTTTTTGCAACATTAAAGCTTTCATAACGATTGACAAACAATGAAACATCTTTTGTATTTGAATCATAATCAACGCCTAATCTCAATGTATATATTGCTGAAACCGGCATAGTTTTAGTTGAATCATAGGTTTGTGAATTTGCATTAGTAATTTCATTACCATTTGTATCAAAAATGGTATTTTTATTGTTTGTGTAATTTTGTGGACCAACTAACAATTTTCCAGGTAATATTGCTTCAACTTGAATTAAACTATCATTAATAACTCTTATTCTTAGTATTTGATTTTCCGACTCTCATGTAACTGATGTGGATTGTTGGTAAACATCGAATTCAGGAAATTGAAACTTAATATTAAAGTTAGCTTTGTCTATTCAATCATTACGTTTTGTAACTGTAGGGTTATTTGCATTGCCGCCATTGTTTTTATAATCAAATATTTCTCTAGTTTTATAATTTATAATTACAGCATCATTAGAGTTTTCAAGACCTAGTGCCTTTTTAAATGTATTAATAGTTTGTCTTTTAATTTCATCAGCATCTGTTTGAGTTCACCCTAATTCATCAGCTTTACCAATGACTTGTTTAGATTGTTTACCTAAATTACCTTTATTATAATCCTTAAAGAATAGGCTAGATGTACCGGCAGGAAGTTCAAGGTCTTGTTTTGTTTTGAATGTTATATCAACATCCTTTTCTATTGAAAATCCTGAGAATTCTTTAAATATCTCCAGGTTAGTTGGTTTAAATTCATAACGAAGTTTAAGGGTATTTGTTTTTTCTGCAATACTTGAACTGCCTGGTTTAACAAATTTAGCAGTGTTAGTATCTTTAATTAATTTAACCTTAAAGTTTAAAGGATTATAAATTGAATCTCCATCAATCTTAGTAAAGGCAAATTTATTAAATAATTCAAGAAAACCATCTAAATTTGTAATATCAAGTTCATTTTCACTATTTTTTGGAACTAATTGTTCTAATCTTCTATCAAACTCCTCTCTTGTGATACCAGACTTAGCAGAAATTTGATAATATGGTTTAGTTTTATTAACACTTGTATCACTACCTGTTTCACCTAATATATTTTCATAAAACAACTTGCTATTTGTATTGGTTCAATCTAGTAATACCTTTAGCTTAGATTCAATATTACTTAGAGCATTATTTGTTTTTTCAGATAAAAATGTATCATTAATAATATCTGAAGATTTTTCCTTAGTGATCTTATCTTTTTCACTAGCCAATGAATCGTAATTTTGAGTATATTGAGTTTCAAGCGCACTAAGTTTATCAGTGTTACTTTTTCATTTAACTGATGATTTAAATAATAATTGATATATATCATTTAAATTTTGTCTTTTATTCAATAATCCAACTAATTCTGACTTAAATTCACTAACTAAATTATCGTATCCATTAATTAATTCTTTTGTTTCAAAAGCATATCTTTGTAAATCAGGAGCAGATTCAGTAGTTTTAATCATTGAATTTTTATTCTTCAATAATTCAAATTTAGTTTTTAACTCATCAAATAACTTCTTAGAATTTTCAAATCCTGCTTTTTCAAATAATTTAGTTGAGACTGAACTTGAAAATGCATTATTATATTTATCAAATGTAGCGGTTATTTTGAAGATAAAACCAGTATTTTCCTCAATCATTTGAGCAATATCTGCTTTTATTTTTTGTATAAGTTGCTCTTTTACTTCTTTAGCTAATTTAATATTTTCAAGATTAGAATTAACAAAATCTGTTATAAAGGAATTTTGTGAGTCAATTGAAATATATTTACTATCAACGGTATTCTTGAAGTTTTTATTTTGGTTAATAAAAGTTTCAATAGTTGTTTTTAAATTTCCTAATGTTGTTAATTTATCTTTAGCGCTTTGTGTTCATAACGTATCATTAATTATATTTGCATTAAAATCAACAAGCTTTTGAAATTCGGTATTTAAAAGTGTTTGTTGTGTATCAAAAGTAGCAATAATTTGCTTCTTGTACTCATCAAGGGCTTTTCTTAAAGAAGTGTTTATTTTATTAATTGTTTCAACAGCCTCAGGATAAGTATTGTCTCTTGTCTTAACATTATCGATATTTAGAGAGTTAACGGCGTTTTCTAAAAATGTAGACAATAATACCCCGGTTTGTACCTCATTTGTTCCTTGTTTTGATAATTTATCATGAAGTTCTCTGGTTTTAGTACGAAGTTGTCTTACTGAGTTCGCTTTTTCATTAACAAGATGATCAATTTTATCCTGAATTTTCTTAATTTGACCAAGTTTTGCTAATTCATCATTATTAATATTTTTATTTAATTCTTTTGATTCAGTAATTAATTTTTGAAGTTGCGTATATGCTTCCTTAACAGCATTAGAATCAAGCAACTCATTTAAACCAGTTTGTTTATAGTCAAGGATATTTTGGGCATCTTGATATTTATAAGCTAGTGTTCTCGAATTTGTTAAAACATATTCAATCGAATCATTTCCTGTACCATTTAATCATTTTTGCGCTAAGTTAGCAAATGTATTTGGATCAGTATTTTCATCTAATTTAATTGCCTTCAATTCGTTCTCAAAATTGGTAACTTTTTTATTAATTACGTCTTTCTCACTTGTTATTATTACAGTATCATTCTTTATTTTAAGTTTAACACTAGCTAGCTGTTGATAAACTTCCAAGCGAGCCTTCAAAAGTTCAAGCTTTTTGATCTTCTTATCTATACTGTTTGACGCTTCTTCTGCTTTGTCAGCAGATGGAATATCAGATGTATAAAATGTTTTAACTGTTATTAGTTCATTTTCAAGTTCCATCTTATTATTGTCAACAGTAACATCTAGTGGTACAAAAGCACTTACAAATTGTTCAATTTCTGTCGCTTTTGAAGCTAATTCAACTAATTTTGATAAAAACGCCTTTAGATTATTAATCTTATTCAAGTTTTGCGCTAATTTTTCAACACTATTTGTTTCTTCTTTATTTGTTGAAGAATCAACAATATCGTCGATTTGCTTATTTAATGAGGTTATTAAAGTTAGATATTGCTTAGCATTTTGATATGAAGTAGAATTTTTAATGTTATTAATACCATCAAATAAGTCCTTACGAGTTTGACGAATCTTAGTTTGTTCAGAAACCTTATTAGTTAATTCATTAATAAATACACTAATTTCAGCCTGAGTTGGATTTTGACCAATATTTGGTAAGGCAGCTCACATATATTGAATTACTTTATTCTCATCAAATTGGGTTGCATCATAATTTGTTGACCCTTGACGTTCAAGTCTTCAAGTAGCAACATTTGAAGACACTTGCTTTAATAATTGAGTTAATTTTAGAGCCTCTTCACCCCTTGCCTTAACATTAGCAATTCTTTGGGCTTTTTGCATATCAGTTGTCTCTGAAAGGTTGTTAGCAGCATCTGCTAATAAAACATTTAATCAACTATCAATTTTATCGTTATTTCTCGTACCGCTTATTGATTCAAGACTATAGAAATCAAGATCACTATTAATTTCTTTAATTTTATCAATGATTTTTTCAGTTATTTCAATCACATCTAGAATACGCTCTTTTGAAACCTGAATTTTTTTAATTAGGCCAATAAATTTCTGTTTATTTAACTCTGCTAATTCATCAGAAGTTTTTGAATTATCTGTTACCACTATCTTAAATAATTCTCTTGCCTGTGATAATAAAGGATTAAGATCTTGTGTTATATACGAGTTTACAGTATCAGTTACTGATGAACCAGCAGCACTAATCACCGTTTCAGCGGACCCGATAATTAAAGCAAGTGCATCATAATATTCCTTGATCTTTTCAATTGCTTCAATTTTGGTTCTTACTTGTACAAGTTGAGCTTTGGTTGTTGATTGAAGATTTGAATTAAGAATTTGATTAATAGCTTCCTTTGTATTTGTAACTAAGAAGTTGTCAGCTAAATCACCAAGCTCAACGCTTTTATTTCCAAAAATTTGTTTAGAAAGTGTATCAACTATCACACGGTTTTGGTTTTGACCATTATTTAGTCCTGGTAATGCTCTAAAGTTTTCAAAGTGTTGCAATAAGCTAAGAGCTTTTTGTTTGTTTCTTGCTCTAAGTCCAGCTTCTTCCTTGATGCGTGTTAGTTCCTTTAAAACATACTCATTTTGTTGTTTTATTTTTAGAGTTTCTAATGGGGTGTGCTCATCACTCAACAATGCCTTAAGCTCAGCAATTGCCCTCTTATTAACATCAGTATTCGAATCTTTTTGATATAGTTCTAATTCAGTAGCTACATCAATTTGAAGCGTATGGAATTTTAACATCTCGTTAATATTAACAATTAGACCTTGTGCTATTGTAAAATCAATATCAACTGATAACTGATTATTAATTCTAGCTAAAAATCTATCTGAATGCGATTTGATAAAGGTTTTTTCTGTTGAATTATTTAGTTTATCAACATCCGTTTTAACAAATTCTTTATATTTTTCAAGAGAAATTAAAACAATATCTTTATGATATCCAGCAACCATTGCTCTTTCATTTTCTTTAATAGATTCAATAGTTGAGTTTATCGGATCATTTATATCCATCGCATATTTTTGGCGAGCTTTTTCATAATTTTCAAAATTCGTTAGTGAGTCTGGTTTAGGCAAATTATGAAATGACTTTTTATCGTATTGAATAACTTCAAGATCAATCCGAGCTTTCTCTTCACGATATTTTTTAATTAGGTCATCACGTTCTTTCGACAAATTTTTAACAAGTTCATTTAATTCACTAACCTTTGAAGCAAGACTTTCAGGTGTGTAAGTTTCACCACCAGATGATGAGTTAACTGAAAGTATTTTTTCATATGTTTCTCTTGCGGCAGCAACCTTATCCTTAACTACTTCAAGGATCTTATATTTTTGTTGTTCCTCTGATAAAACATTGACTAAATCATTAATTACAATTTTACGCAATTCATGTTTTGATTGTGAAATAACAATAGCATCTTCGATTGCTTTCATTTTTTTATTAATAATTTCAATAGTATCAGAGTTATCAGGTAGATTTTTATCAATCTCATCTAATAAAGCATTAGCATCCTTGGCGGATTCGGTTTCTACTAATGAAGGAGAATTTTTAATTTTATCAGATTCAAGAATTGCTCTCTTAACTACGTCAATAAGTTGCGTTTGTCCAGTTAAAATCTTAACAGCATCTTGAGCAGTAACATCAGAGGTTGTAGATTCTTTCCCTTTGGCATATGTGTCTATCTGCTTGATTGCATCATTAACCTTAGCTTCTATAGGTTTTAGATTAGTTAAAGATGGATATGATTTAGATTGAACATCTTCATTTCTTGCTCGAATCTGATCCTTATGAAATGCCAAGTCTAAATCATCATTTATGGCCTTGGATTGTCGTGCAGAATCAGCGACCTTGGCAACATCAGGAAGATTATTAACATTAGCAATCTGTCTTATAACTAAATCAATTTCATTTTTGGTTCTCTCTGATGAGGCAATGGCTTGTGGAACTCTTGAACGTTTGTCAGTATGAGCATTATATTCATCAGAAGTTTTTTCAAATCTAGCAATATTGTTTTCAATATCTTTAACATAAGAGACCATAGCCTTAATCTTATTTACCTTATCAAGAATTTCATCTTTTTCAGCTTTTGATAACCCCGGTTGGCGAGACTGATTTAATAATTCGTTATAAGCATAACGCAACGATGTTTCACCTTCGGAAATCGGCTGTGATGAATCCTCATGTTGATAATTTTTATTAATTAGTTTTTCAATACTCTTTATTTGCGATTCGAGGCTGCTGTCTTTTCTCTTATCTCTTAGATTTTTTAATTTTTCATCTGCAAGATTACTTAATTTATTAACTAATTCAAAATCAACAGGTGTTGCTTGAAGCGCTATTTTAATATCAGATTTTACTTTTTCAATTTCTGCAAAATCTTGTGCAAATTGATGTTTAATTTCATCATCATCTTTAATTTCATCAATTAATTTATCCAACTCATTTAAGGTAGAATTAACTTTTCTGATAATTTTTGCACTTTCTTGGATGCTATTTGTAATGCCAATTACGCTATCAATTGACTTTGTATTGCTGAATTGATTAGCTTTTTGATTATCGAATTCAAAACCTTTCAATAATACATCATTTAATAAATTATTTATTTGCGTAGCACGGTCAGCAAGAATTTTTTTTGTACTATTCAATTTATCCAACTGCGTTTGTTCATAATCAGTATAAGAATGTGGTTTTTCATTTGTTGGATTAAATGTTAAAAGTGCATAGTCCTCAACTTCACTGCGTGTTTTTGCGGCATCATTTTGATAACGAGTAGTTTCTATAATTGCTATTAGTTTATATTTTTGAATTTGGTTAAGAATATCTTTTGAAACAATGGGATTATAATTAATTGATGTTATTTTTTTTGAATCAATATTTAATTTTTCAAAGATTTTAGCTAGTAAATTAATGTCAACACTTTGAGTTTTTATGTTATTTAACTTTTCACTAGTTAATTGACTTATTTTTAATAAATCATATTCTTTTAATTTAGCAATTTCTTGCGACGTTCTTTCTTGTAAATAAGCTAACTGTGCCTTTTGCAAAGTTCTTAGTTGTTCCCTAATACTATATTTTTTACTAATAATTTGCTGTGTAGATAAGTCAGAAAGAATGTTCTCGCTTAAAATTTGGTTTTTTAAATCAGTTGCTTTTTGTAGAACGTCCTTGCTTAAATACTTAGTCTTAGTATTGGCATCAAAACCATTAATATTAATAATAGTATCTTCAATCTCTCTTGCAATATTAGCTAATTCAAGTCTAGTTTCAACCAATGTTGAGGCTAGATTATTGATTTCTACTACTCTTTTTTGGACTTCACTAATGCTAATATTAGGATTATATAAATCACTTAATTGTTTAAGAAGAATATTTAATTCTTGTTCATTTAGTAATTTAGGATTATTTTTATGGACTTGCGTAAATTCTTTAATAACATTTGAAATTTCATTATCAACATATTGCACATAATTGATTCTATTCATAAAATCAATCACTTTATTAATAATTTCTTGTTTATTGTGTTTATCAAAATCGACAATATTAATTAAATTTTTATATGTTTTCTCTTTTAAAATAGATTCAAAATGTTGAGTTAAATTATTAATATTCACATTCTTTACATATTGAACAAATAAACCAAAATCATCAATGATTTGTTTTAAAGAGGTTTCTTTATCATTTAAAGCCTTTTCATAAATATCAAAGTTTGCTTTGGCTAATTTTAGATCAGCTATTGTTAATGAATTATCAATTTTAATAGAAACGATATTCTTGTAATAATCGAATAAAGCTATGTAATTTTTAGTTACTTGATAATTTAAAATTTCATTTAGAGATTCTTGCGTAATCATTTCATTTCTAATTACAAATGTAATCATTTGATCAAACACATTCTTATTTTGATACACAGAATTGGTTAATAAAATTTGATCACCAAGCAACTGAAGTTGTTCAGATAAATTCTTATCAGTTTTTCTATCAATGGACTTCTTAAGAATTTCTGATGTAATAAATAAGATATTAGCATCAACACTTTTTTCAATACTATGAATTGTTTTTTCATAAAAATCATTGAATTCTGCATATTTAGTCATGCTTCTAATATCCATTAATTTATTTTCAACCAATTGCTTATTTATGGATATATCATTAATTCTAAAATCATTAAACAATATATCATCTTCAATTTGTTTAATAATTTGCTCAATATCACCACGTAATGCTTTTGTTGGCAGCATTTTCTTTAATTCAGCAATATTTTCATCAAAACTATTATTTGGAACCAATAAATATTTTTCAATTAATTCCCTTTGCAATTCAGTTTTGGCGCTTAATGACTCACTGTATTTATTAATTCAATTAAATTGTTGTTCTTTACTTAATTGATTAAGATTTGAAAGGCTTATTTTTATATCGGTTAAGTCGACTGAATCAAATTGATTCTTAATATCTATTTCCCTAATTCTTGATGCCTGATCTCTCAATAATTCTTCAATGTTTTTTAAATCATTTTTACTAAGTTCTTCACTATTTATTAATCTTTTAACATATTTAATTATGTAATCTTTCTGAAAATTTTTAATGTTATCTAAGGCAATAAATTTTTCAACAGCAGATGACTCAGGATTTGATAATGTTAATTTAACAAGGTTATTAAGATTATTAAATTGCGATTGTTGTTTTGGACTGAAGGATAATTTCTCAACCACTTTATTAAAAAGTAGATTACTATTTTCAAGTTGTTTTAATAATCTGTCATTAATTTTTGGAGCGGTAGTTTTATGGTTAGAGTTAGTCAAATACATTGCTACAAGAGTTGATGCAGTAGCAATGGTTGCCATAACAACAGCAGCCGTTCTTTTCTTAGTTATTTTGTTCATTATTTATCCCCTTCTTTATCTTCATGAATTTTTACCATGAAATCAAAATGATCATATGCCTTTAAAATTTGTGGTTCATTCCATTCTTTTCCACCACGTTTACCTTTTGGATTATTATTTTGATGGTAGTCAGGATAACCACACCCTTGTTGATTGTTTGCTTGTCTTGTTTTATCAGTTCACTTTGCCGCAAACATTTCGGCAAAAACATATGCCTTAATATTAACATCATTTGGATGAGCTTTAACTAGTGGATTGTTATTTATTTCATTTTCCTCCGTAGTATCTTTTGGAGGATAGAAATATCATTTTGAGTGACCCGATAAAGTCATTTTAAATGATGCATCATTTTTATTTATATTATTTCGAATTAATAATTCATATCATGTGTGTAGCACACCAAAATCCATTCTTCCATCTTCCTCAAAAACAACTGGTATTGTATAGCCAAAAGGAATTCAGTTTCTAAAGGTATTAGATATAAAATCAAGATCGGCGCCCGTTTGTGTTCAATATGAAAACATTTTACCATTCGATAACATTGCATGTTTGAATTGTCTACCACTACCATTTTCAGCGAAGATAAAGCTTTTTGAATTATCTATTTTAATTTTATATTTTAAGTTATTATGCGAATTTGAAAGATCAAAGTTTGTGTATTTACTCTCCATCGCTTCTTCTAATGTTAATTTATACAAATCAACATTTTGCGGCTTCTGAAGCTTACCAAATAATAAATCATCTCATTGCTGACTACTAAACGAAACATCCTCACGAATGAATTTAAGATTGTGGTTTAATAGATGTTTATTTGCACCTTCCGCAATGGCATTCATTAGGTTAACATTCATATTTCTATTGTTTCAACCTGCTTTTTTTGCCTCAAATATTTTGTGATTGTTAACAAAAATTTTATTTGTATTAAGTGTTTGGTTTTCTTGCCCTAAATCAGTTTTTGTAACCCTAAAGAATGGCAAAGTTTTAAATGTAATTCAAACATCATTAAATGTTAAAGTTCTATCAGCTACATCATTGAAAAAGTTTTGATTTGAATGGCTTGAAGGATGCTTATATACAACCTTAAGATTAATTTTTGTCTTCTTGGTTGAAGTATCTGTTTGTAAGAATTCAGGTGCTCATGAATTAGAAGTTGCAGTTCTTGTAATAAACACCCTAACATTAGTGGTATTGTAAGGTAAATTTCCGTTATTTTTTAGAATAGCAAAGACGTCAAATAAGTCAAGCAATCCTTGATTTTGCGTGATATCTAATTCAGTTACATTTGATTGATTATTTATCTTGTTAATTTCTTCAACAAAGTTTTCATACAAAGTACTTGATTTAGGTTTTATTTCCCTTATTTTCTCAGCATTATTTTTATTCAAATAATCAAATAAGAAGATATTATTGCTTGAATCATTAATTCAGCTATTTAAATTATTAAGATTTGAAAAAATAGCTTTTAGTGCTTCTTGCTTAGCAGCTACAGAAGAGTTTTTATTCATCAATGCCTTATCTGTATTTGATTGTTGCGTTACGGCTGAATTATGTATTGCGTTGTATGAGTTAATTATATTAGCAAAGACACTATTTGATGAATTGTTTTGTTTGAAATTATCTCCAGCGACCAAATTAAGCATATGCTCAAGCACACTTTTAGAAACAACCTCAGTATAGAAATTAATTAAATTACCAACTGCTTTTTTAGCGGCATCCAAATTACCAGAACCATATATTAGATTATCGATTGCTTCTAGAGCGGTAATTATTTTTTCAATAGCTTCATAGTATTTCTTAAAATCATCTTTTACTGCGTTCTCAGTCGAGGCATTAATATCTTGATTAAAGTTTATATTTAATTTCTGTACTGCAAGATTGTTAAAATCAGAAGGAAGAGCAGTATTTGCTTGGTTTATCTTTTGAATATTTTGTTTAATCTCATTTATACCATTAATATTATCACTGCTTGTAGTATTTAATTTTTCATCTAATAATTTTATTATTTTAAAGATATTGTTCGTACTTTGATCTTTCATTTCTTCATTAAATGAATTAATTTGGATCTTCAATTGTTCGGCAGCATTCTTTGTTAATGTTTTAATAGCTTGATAGTCATTTTCTAAGGTATTTGAGGTATTTCTTAACTCTTGTGAAATTAACTTATAGTTTGAAGTATCTTTATTTAAAACTTGATCAGCTAAGTTCACATTATTTTCAAAACCATTAATCAACTTATCAATATTAAATAAAACACTTAATTTTTTAGCTCGCTCAGTAGTCAATTGCTTATTACTATTATCTATTGAAACTTGTTGTGATTTAAACAATTTAACATACGAATCCAATCTATTCTTGACAATAGTTAAATGATTTTTTTCGAATTTAATGATTGCAGCTATTTGATTTGTAAGAGCTTCTTTGGCTTTTAATAATTTTTCGTTAGCATCTTTAATGTTTGCTAACGTATCAAGAGATAAATTAGTTGACAACGAAACTGCATCATTAGTAAAACTGTCTTGCAAAGGCGTCTTTGTTTTATCAAATCCAATATTCGTGTATGAAGAAGTTAGAAAATTATTTGCTTCATCAATTTGCACTTTTAACTCACGTAATTCTTCACGTTTTTGATCCTTAAGTTTTTGAATTACACTTTCAGTTGGATTTGTAAGTTTAAAGATAGAAGCTAGTTTATTTTCTTCATTATGTGTCTCATTTTTTAAATTATTTTTAGCTTCATCGACCGCTTTCTGCAACAAAGTATATAAATTCATCATTGTAGCACTTTCCTTGGTCTTGTAAGCATTATCGGCGCTAGTTGGTATAAATGCTTCTGCTTGAGTTATAGCCTTTTTAAGTTCGATGCTGTTTTTTAGACTAATATCAAAGCTATTTTTTCCTACTTCTAAATAAGTTTCTTTTAGGGCTTCCAAGCCACGAACATCAATAGCATCGCGGTTGCCTAATTCAACTAATAAATTATCAAGAATTTTTCTTAATGGTTTTTTAGCTTCTTCATCTAGGTCATTTGAGCTTGTTAATTTACTTAATTTATCTGAATATGAAATTAAAATATCAATCTTCTTAGCATTACTTTCAATTAATTTATGTTTTGCTTCAATTTCAAGAGTAATCAAAACTCCAAAGTAAAAATTATCTTTTGATTGTGCTGCTTGTGTTTTTTCAACATTATTAAATTCTGTTTCAAGAGTTTGAATAGCATTGGTTAAAGCTTCTGATTTGTTTGTTGCAGCCTTACCTTTTGTGACTTGTTCCTTAGCACTTGCAACAACAACAGCCAAATCAGCATACTTTTCAAATAGTGAATGTGAAGATAAAACTTCTGATTTTATATTATCAATCGCATTTATATCAGTAGCATTAATAACCTTTGAAATAGCATCTAATCTCTCTTTGAATCTAGTAGTTCTATCTTTTTTAAGTTCATCAAAAATCGTTTGGGTTTTGTCCTTATATTTATCCAATGTTGTTAGCATATTATTTTCATCACTAAATGCTTTTTGAATTTCAGTGTATGCTGTTTTTCTTGAATTATATAAAGCTTGGTATGCAAGATGTTGGCTTTCCAGCGTTTTAGTTGCTCCATCAATTTTTGAAGTTATAGTAATAGGCGCAAATACATCAGCTGGTAGTTCGGGAATTGAGTCATTTACAAATTGGCCTATGTTTTTCTGATCAATTTCATAACCATATTTTTGGCCTTCAAAACTAAACTCTCCTAACGAATCATAAGTTGATAAGATTGTTCTTTGTTTTTCGATTAATCTCTTGAATTTGGTTACTATTTCATCTAGAATTTGCATTTGATTTAGGTCACTATTTACCTTTGAATCTTTTGCAAATGATTCTAACTTTGCAACATATTTGGTTAGCATCTCTTTAGCAGCGGCTGCACCAGTATTGTTTCTGCCTTCTTTATAGGTCATGCTTGATGATTCATCTTTTAGAGTTTTTATATTATTGTTTAATTCAATTATTTTCTCTAATCTCACAACTAATGAAGATAAATCAGCTTTCTTTTGACTTAAAATTGAAAACTTAGATGGATCATTATATGAAGACTTAGCATCATTTATTTGTGTTTCAAATTGTTTCTTTAAATTATCAAAAACATCCTTGATGGGACCATCAGTAACTGAAAGTTTTGCTACTTTTTCCTCATTTTCCTTAACTGCCTCTGCTAGCGATAAAATAGTTTTAAGATTTGTTTTTACAATTTGAAGTTTTTTATTTACTTCATTAACTTCTTCAACATATTTAGCTTTATCATTGTTATAAACAATATCCTCAAGTTCTTTAGTATATTTTGAAATTAATCCATTAGTTCCAATTAATGATTCCTTAACCATAGAATCATATGTTTGCGCATTAAACTTGCCTTCAACTTCTTTTTTGAATGCCTCAAATCTATCTCTTTGGTTTTGTTTTAATTGCTCAAAAGGTACTGATTCTGCAAATGCATTGCGTAGTTCAGTGATTTTATCTTCAATTAGAGCTGTAGAAGCATTTTGGCCTGGAACTGACTTAACTAAAGCATCTGCTAGACGTTTGTATGCATCGGCACTTCTACTATTATTTTTCTTTAGCTCTAGTAATCTTTTTGAAACAGCTAGTTGTTCTTCGATTAGATTTCCTAGTGTTTCCATTCGTTTAGTTTCGGCTAAAACATCATTTACATCTGTAGAGTTAACCTTAGGCATAACTTCATTGTCTGCGTGTGTGACAGTTTCACTAATGTTTGCAATAAAGCCTTCAATAGTTAAGTTATTTTCAAAATTAATCATTGGAGACTCATTCATTTTATTTTTTAGCTCATTTAGTTTATTATCAACTTGTGATTTAGTATTTTTAAATTCATCTTTTCTAAAACTAATATCAACTTTTGAAGCTAATGCTTGCAATTCTTCGAATTTAGCTTTATCATAATTTGATTTATTAAACTTATCTTGAGGATCTGATTTTTGGCTACTAATTAAATCATCAAATTTTATTTTTAGTTTTTGCAACTCTGACCCATTAGTTAAACTAGGTGTTTGTACTAAAACCGAAAAATTATTATTTTTTTCTTCATTTAGAAATTTATCAATTTGCTTTTCTAAACGATTTTTGGCATCATTAAATAAACTGTGAATTTCCTGTTTTTTAACCATAAATTGATTAATTAAATATTCAATTCTTTGTTTTTGATTAGCAAGGTCAGCCTTTGTTGTACGGTAATTTGAAATATAAGCGCTAAATTTAGCGATTTCATCTTCTATTTCCTTATCAATCTTTTCAAAAATATATCTTTGTGATTTATCATTTTGGTCTGATTTATATTGATTATCTCTTACAACTTGTAAGCGTACAATAGCATCCTTAACTTCTTTCGATATTTCAATCTTTGCATTAATTTCATTTAAGGAAATAATTTTATCATTAATTTCAGCTAAGGAATCATTCAGCGATCCTCTATTAACATTTATAACTTGTGTAAAAGCGGTATATAACTCAAAATATTTAGTCTTATCAACTTTTGATAACTCAATAGCAGACAATTTTGTTTTTTCCAGTAAACTATGTTGTGAACCAATTTTAGCTACTATCTTATTAGTGTCATTAATTATATTTTGATAGTTAAAAGTGATACGTTGTGCTGTGCCATCAATTTGGAAGTTCTTTGATTCAATTTCCCTTTGAATTACCTTAATTTTTTCTTCTTCAGTTTCTTTGATTAATTTATCATATAAACCTTTTAGTTCGCCTTGTAAAGCATCAATGCTTGAAATCATACCATCAATAGTTTTTTGAGCACTATCAATAGCACTAAGACCATCTTCACTAGCTTTTTCGAATATTGATATATCACCATTAATTAAAGCAAACGGATCATTATTAATTTTTAAATTGTTGGATAAATCGGCATCAGCAATTTTATTATTTCCTAATAAAATTTTTTCTTTAGTTAATTTGTCTTTCGCTACTTCAAGTTTAATTTTTTGAGTTTGATTAGCGATATCAACATTTTGTTTTGTAATTCATGTCTTATTATGAATCTCAGGATTATATAATTGTTTTTCAATTATTGTGTGATATTTTTCAATTAAAGCATCTGTTTGGGTATTTAAAACTTCGAGTCTATCAACTGTTGTTCTTATTTGATCTCTTGCTTCCATTGTTTTAAATAAATTATTATTAGTCGAATCAGCTTTTAGCGCATGATACACTTTTTTTGCTTCGTTATTTTCGACTTCAAGTTGCTTAATAGACAATTCGAATGTTGCCGCAACCTCGATAGATTCACGTAAAATATCAAATTTATTGGATATTAATTGGCGCTTGTCGCTCTTTTCTTTTTCTGATAAAGTTTTATCATCTTTAATAGCATCAACTTCCGCTTGAAGACTATTTAATGTTTCTAAAAATTTAGATTCAACAGGAGTAGTTTTACCTTCTTCACGTCGAGACGAAAATGTATCATCAATAAGTTGAGCAATGATTGCTGATTGAGTTGATGATTCGAGTTTTGAACGTTTATTTTCAAAATCATTCAAAGCTGTTGATAATTTAGATTGAATATCATCCAAATCATGTTGTGTTGGATCGGCTAGTGCTTCATCAGCTAATCTCTTCAATTTTTGAATTTCATTTAATTCCTTACCCAAATATGTTTTAACTTTTTCTTTATTTTTAACAATAGCCAAAATTTGAGCAGTTTCATCCTTTGTATTTTCTAATCTTTTAGCACTAACCACTTTCTTAGAATATTCATCCTGTAATTTTTTGAGCTTAGCAATCTCTATTTCTTTTTGTTCGTGGGTAAGCTTATAATCTTCCATAATTAATTTAATATCAGCACTAATACGTGCTGTTTTAAACGATAAATCTTTAGCCACTGGCGAGTCAGGATTATTTTTTCACTCTTTTTTTATAGCTTCCAATAACTTGTTATTGTCTTCAAAAATCGGGCTAGATTGATGCGACAACCTTGCAACATCAAAGAAATCAAGAGCTTCCTTGATTAAACCACCCGATATCGCTTTTTGACCATTAGGTAAAATGGCTTTTTCATCTTCAAAAACGGACATTTCCTTACGTGTTGCAGTTGAATAAATTGAAGCCAATCCTAATAATTTAGTTTTTAAACTATCATATGTTTTTTTGATTGTTGGATAATATTTATTTATATTAACGATTTTTGAAACTTCGCCTTCGATTCCTTCAATAATAGTTTCAATTTCCTTCTTGTTGGCAATTCTTTCATATTCGCTATATTCCTCAAATTTACTACTTAAATCGGCAAGAGAAGTATTCTCAAAGTCAATTTCATTAATAGCTAAAAGTGCTTGTTGCACATTTAAAAGCGTAGAATCATCATTTACAAAAGTTTTGTTGTATCTATTTTTTCCAGATGTAAATTTCAACTGTTTAGATAATATGTTGAATTGTTCTTTATAGAAATTTTTAAGGGTATTATTAGTGTCAATATCACTTAATATCTGATTTATAGTTGAAACATATTCAAAGAAACCAGCACTACTTTTGAATTCTTGATTTTCAATTTTGTCAATAAGCTCTTGTTTAAAATTTGCATCTTGAATTTTATTAATTTCTTCCTTCGCATCATTAAGTAATTTATTCGCAATAGCTATTTCATTTAACGCCCTATACAAATCGGAATGAATTTTATATGCTGGAGTTTTTAATTTGTTGGTTGAAGGGTCTGCATCTTTAACCTTATTATTTGCTTGCATAATAGCAAAATCAATAGCACCAATAAACTTGCTATCAACTTGTTGTTTAATTTTATCTGCTTGTGCAATTAAGTCTTTCACCTTGTTTAAGGTAGTTTCATCACTGCCAAAATAGTCTGATGTTTTGTTGATTATTGTTGATATATAGTCACTTATAACTTGTGAAGCCGTTATTTTTTTTGAATCTTGCAGTCCTATAACTTCAAATGATAGATTTCCTTTATTTTCTATTACAAACTTCTTAATAGCATCTAGTTCATCATAAATGATTTGTTTTATTGTCTGGTCTAAATCCATTGTTGCAACTTGGTTTTTTGCCTCAACAATTTGTGAATAAATTTTTTGAATTTCAGCTTCATTATTAATTGATTCATCTTTAAATAAATCATTACTTTGTGTTGTGAACAATGTATCTAAGACATCAACAACACTATCCCTAGATAAAACATTTTGTTCAAGTTTGCCGTTGATAAAATCAATTAATTTTAGAACCTTAACATTCTTAATACTGATATTAAGTCTATCTGTTTTTTGAATATTCTTTAAGACAAAAACATTCATTTTTAATTCTAGATCAAATGCTATCTTGTCTTGCTTAGCAATTATTTTTTCAACCTCATCAGCAAATTTTTGTTTATCATCATAAGTTTGCTGACTAGCATTATAGATGTCTAGTTGTTTATTAAACTCATTTTTTAAATCTGGTGACTTAACTAAATTGCCTAGTTGTTCTATAGCATCACGCGCTACTTTTGTACTGTTTGAATCAACAAGCATTAAACTACTTACCATTCTTCTTAAAATATTTCTTTGATCAAGCATATTTCTAATAGCCGAGACAGCATCAGCTGTTTGATTGCTAATTTTATTTGCGATTAATTGATTTGCATAGTTAATTGCTGTTTGTAATTTATTTTTTGATTGCTCCGAAAGCATTTCATCATACTTATTTAAAAATATTCTAGCCTTCTTTTGCTCTTGAACCAAGTCATCATGAGCTTTTGTATCTATTGACTTATATTCAGTATTGTGAAGAAAAGGAACAATAGCAGCTAAGGTAATAGCCGGTATTGCAGTTAATAAAGAAGTTACAATAACACCTTTTTTTACTTTTCTATGCTTCTTTTCTAAATCTAAATTTCTTTCATTCATGTTTCCTCCTTTATTATTTAACCAAACAAGTTAAATAAACCTTTACTGCGTTGTGCTACGGTTCATAATAGCCCATCACTATCTGTATTCATGTAAACCAAGTAATCTGCTAAATATGCTATTGCTACACTTAACAAAGCAAGAAATAAAAGAATAAAAATTGTTCCAATGATTATTGATACCTTTATTTTTCGATTTATGGCTTTTTCGCTTGCTAAATGAACAGGCTTTACATTGTCCATAATTTTGCCCTCCTCCATTATTTAAATTAAAAATTTAACTGTTATTGAATACAATAAAATTTTTGTAAATTTATTTAATAGTTTAAACTAAAAAACATATTTTTTAAATAAATACTTATTTAAGTTCGCATTTTTTGCTTATTTTAAGCGCTTTTTTTAAAAAAATAATTAATTTTTGGGTTAAAAAATGTTTTTTTTTTTTTTTTCTTTTAAAATATAGAATTTATAATTTTTAAGACAAAATTGCTAATTTTGTTAAATTTTAATGTTTAAGAATATAACACAATTTAAGGAATTATCTATATTATAAAAATCCCTAATATTTTGTTTTTTTAAGTTATTTTAGAATTATTTAGAATTATAATTATTAATATTAAATTAATTATTTTATTATTTATGGAGTATAAATAAAATGAAGGCAAAAATAGCAATTAACGGCTTTGGTAGAATAGGCCGTTTAATCTTTAGAAAAATATGAAATGATGCAGATGTTGAAATTGTTGGAATCAACGACCTAACTGATGCAAAAACATTAGCGCACTTATTAAAATACGATACAGCTCATGGCGTGTTTCCATTTAGTGTTTCAAACACTGAAAAATCAATAATTGTGGAGGGTAAAGAGTTTCCAATATTTAGTGAAAAAGATCCTGCTCAACTCCCTTGAAAACAATTGGCAGTCGATGTGGTTGTTGAAGGTACAGGTAGATTCTTAACAACTGAACTAGCCCAACTACATATTAATGCTGGAGCAAAAAAAGTTTTAATTACGGCCCCTTCAAAAAGCGCGGATGTAAAAACTATAGTTTATTCAGTTAATGAAAATATTTTAACAAAAGACGATGTTGTTGTTTCTGGGGCCTCATGTACAACAAACTGTCTAGCACCTGTTCTAAATGTTTTAGAAAATGAATTCGGTATTGAAAAAGGCTTCATGACCACTGTACACTCATTCACTGCAGACCAAAGATTACAAGATGCACCTCATTCAGATTTAAGAAGAGCGAGAGCTGCTTCCTCAAATATGATTCCAACCACAACAGGTGCGGCTAAATCGATAGGTAAGGTTATCCCAACGCTAAAGGGTAAAATGAATGGTATTGCTTTAAGAGTTCCAACTATTACAGGGTCAATTATCGATGTTACTGTTGAGCTTAAAAAAGATACAACTGTCGAGGAAATTAATAAGGCAATGAAAAATGCAAGTTCAGAATCTTTTTTCTATACTGAAGATCCTATTGTTTCTAGTGATATTATTGGTTCAACCGCTGGTTCAATATTTGATGCTCAATTAACTCAAGCATTAGAAGTTGATGGCAAAAAATTATACAAAGTTTATGCATGATATGATAACGAATCGTCGTTTGTTAATCAATATATAAGAACATTAAAGCATCTAGTTAACATAAAATAAACAATAAAAAACCTGCTTTAAAGCAGGTTTTTTTCTAATTATTTTGTCTTAAAGATATCATCAAATATTTCTTCATAATACTTCACAGGTACAAAAGTAACTTCTTTTTTAACTTCCTCTGGTACATCAACTAAATTTTTAATATTGTCATATGGAATAAATATTTTTTTAATTCCAAATTGACATGCAGCTAATGATTTTTCTTTCAGTCCACCAATTGGTAATACTTTACCTCTCAACGTTATCTCGCCAGTCATACCAATGTTTGCGGGAACCGGTTTTCTAGTTAGCGCACTAATTATAGAAGTAGTAAATGTAACACCGGCTGATGGTCCGTCTTTTGGAATAGCGCCCGCTGGTACGTGGATGTGAATTGCCTTATTATCAAAATCAAAATTAATTCCGAATTTTTCAGCATTGGCTCTCACATAACCTAAGGCAATTTGTGCAGATTCCTTCATAACTTCCTTTAAATGACCGGTTAATTTTATCCCGTCTTTGCCCGGAAATGTAGTAACCTCAATGGCTAGTGTAGAACCACCAAAGCTTGTGTATGCAAGGCCATTAACAACACCGATTTGATCTCTATTCTCGTTTTCATCATCTTCGAATCTAATTGGGCCTAAGAAATCAACAACAACATCTTTAGAAACTCTAAATTCATCCTTAATTTCATTATCTAATATTTTCACAACTATTTTACGAGCTATATTATCTAATAAACGTTTAAGCTCACGGACACCGCTTTCTCTTGTATATGAAAGAATTATAAATTTTATAACCTCATCATCAATTTGGATTTGCGATTCCTTAAGCGAATTCTGTTCTAAAACTTTGGGCATTAAGTGTGCTTTAGCTATTTCTAATTTTTCGGCAGTGGTATATGTTGACAATTCTAGTAATTCAACACGATCAACTAATGCAGGTGGGATCGAATCAAAATAGTTGGCAGTAGCTATAAATAAAACCTTTGATAAATCATATTCAAGGTCAAGATAATGATCTTGAAAATTAGCATTTTGTTCAGGGTCAAGAACCTCCAACATAGCGCTAGTTGGGTCGCCTCTAAAATCAGAAGACATTTTGTCTATTTCGTCAAGAAGAATAACTGGGTTAGAAACACCTGCCTTTTTAATAGCGGAGATAATTTTCCCAGGCATTGCCCCAACATAGGTTTTTCTATGCCCTCTAATTTCACTTTCATCTTTTACACCACCAAGCGATACCTTGATAAATTTTCTTTTTAAAGCTTCTGCAATGGATTTTGCTAATGTGGTTTTCCCTGTTCCCGGAGGACCGATCAAGGTTAAAATAGGGATATTATTAACTGGATTATTCAAGGTATCACCAGTTTTATGAACGAATAATTTTGTATCAATAAAATGGTCAGAATCATTTTTAATAGGCAAATAATCACCAGTTTCTTTTTGATTTTGTTTGTGAGTAAGAACTGAAATAAATTCTAAAATTCTCTTTTTTGGTTTTTCAAGTCCAAAATGGTGTTTATTTAAAACTTCTCTAACATGATTTATATCAATTAATTCTTTGCTTACTTTTCTTCATGGTAATGCCAAAATTAAATCAATGTATGTTTTAGAGATATTTGCCTCTGGACTCGAAGCCATCATGGCAGCCAAGCGAGCTTGTTCAGTCTTTAATGCTTCGATTACATATTTAGGAAACTTGCGGCTAGTTTCTGGGTCTTTTTCCATATTTTCGGCATTATTTTGTGATTCATCATTAAGCATTTGTCTTAACTGCTTCATCTTTTCGCGAAGAAGAAAATCTCTTTGTGAGCTTTCCATTTCTTCATTTAATTTCTTAGTTATTTCTATGTCAATATTTGTTGACTCTTTTTTTCAAGCTAATCTATCAGCGATATTTTTAATAAGATCGTAAATATCTAAAGACAAAAAACCTAATAGTTCATCTCGAGTAAAGGCTTCTCTAATAATTGCGAAATTTTTTCATATCAATTCATCGATTTTTTCTTCCTTGTTATATTTAACCAGTGAATTCATTTGCATTGCAAAATCTTTGACCTTTTCAAAGTTAAATACCTGTTTAGAAATTGACGAAAAATTTTTATCTGTTTGCGGTTCAAGTTTTAAAACAAAATTATTTAAGTATTCAATAGAATTTTTTATTTTTTCAATATCAACCTTTTGCCCTTTTTCATTTTTGTATTCAAATGAAGCATATATTAGCGGTGCTTCCGGGTTGGTATCAGACGAATGAATTTCATTAATTTTAACAATTTTATCTGCATCAAGACTTATTTTATAAACACCTTTATTTTCCGATGATTCTTTGATAAGAGCTACAATGCCATAATCTTCTAGCATTGACGAAGAGGTAATTACTTCGGCATTTATATATTGCTCCTTAATAAAAGTTATTAATATCTTATTATTAGATTCCTTACTATCCAATGCACTTTGTAAGGCAAGAACCGAATTTTTCTTTCCCACTCTTATTTCATCCATTGATTGTGGCAGTATTATCTGCTTCTTAACTGGTATAAAAGGTAATTGCATTTTTTTCCTCATTTCATTTTATTAAATTCTATTTACGTTATTATTTTTATTTGCTAATTTAGGAAAAAATAGCGAATTATTTTGAAACAATAACTAATGCCGGTTTAATAGTTCTATCATTTAGTTTATAACCAATATTTTTTACTTCTAAAATTGTATCTTTTTCTAAATCTGATGCAGCCAATTCATAAACTTGATGAATATTAGAATCAAACTTATCACCAACACTTGGAATAATTTTATTCAATCCAAAATCAAACAGAATATTTTCAACCTGATTATATAACATATGAAATCCGACGATAAAATTTTTCAATGTATCATTATCAATTTTTTTAGCAGCAAGAATTGCTTTTTCAAAATTATTTATAGGTTGAATTATATTTTCCATAAAAGATTGAAGTGCATATTTCTTTGCTTCAGCAATTTGTTTTTCTTGATGATCATTATTTTTTTGTTTATGATCACTAATTAAGTCTTGGGCCTTCTTTTGAATCGCAATAACCTCATCCTTAAATTTATTAGCTTCGATTATTGATTTAACTCTTAACTCCTCTTTTTCGTTGTTAATTTTTTCGATAGTTTCTTCCAAAGATTTAATTCTATCTTTTTTTTCTGAAAGTTCATTTGTAAGAATGATATTTTTTTCAATTAATTTTTTTGTTCAATAATCTAGACCAACGACTGAAACTAATTTAAGAACATAACTTTTTTTCTTAATCCTATAACTAAGTAAATCATCAGCTTCACTCTTACCTTTGTTTAATATTTCATTAATAATAGGATCAACATCATCATAATCTCAAACGTATGAAAAGTGTGTTATTTTTTCTTTGTGATTTTCTTTCTCACATAGCTCAAAATTTACTTTTTCGTATTTTTTAAAATCTCACATTATTTATCTCCTTTTTGTACTATTTTTGCCAATATGTCTAACGTTTCTAATGATTCATCAATATCAATATTTTTAGGCCCCATAATTGAGATTTCCTTAATATTTTTATCGTTCTCAAAGTCAATTTTTTTACTAATAATATTTAAATTTTCTCTTGAAAAATCAAGCTTAATTTTATTGTCTTCATCCAAATTATTTTCAATCATTGATCATACCGAATGTTTTTCGATGAGATCTAATAAGTCAACCAATTCTTCACGAGATATATCTTTTGATAAAATCATTGCGTTTTTGTTATAGGTTTTATTTTGAATTTTTTCTTCAAAAACGAAAATAGTTTTTACAAACTTTTCTAATATTTTTTCATAATTGCCTATTCTTTCTTTAAATAAAGGTAACAAAGCCTTGGCTCTTTCAGCCAATTCAATTAAAGGCGTATCAATTAGTCTTTCTTTAAATAGTCGCACAGCAATTCTCAAATCATTTAAAGCAATATCGTCGCTAAAATCAAAAATTTTATTTTGCACATTACCACTACTGGTAACAATAACAATAACTGCTGAAGACGTGTCAAGAGGTGTCAATTGAATACTTTTTAATTTTTCATCTTTATTATTAGAAGTTGCAACAACAGTAAAATGTGCCATTTTACTAATCAAATTAGCAGCTTCATCTAATGTAGAATCTACACTCAATCTTTTCTTTACAAGAATATCGCTCAAACTTTTATTAAAAAACTTTTTTGGATTATATGCAATATATTTCGTATAGTATTCAAGGCCCTTAGTTGAAGGTATTCTTCCACCAGATACATGCGGTTTTTCTAGAAAACCAATCTTTTCAAGATCAGACATAATATTTCTAATAGTTGCAGATGAAGAAGTCAAATGTTTTGATTCAACTAATTTTTTAGATCCAACAGGTTCTCCTGTCTCAAAAAATTTTTCAACAATCATCTTAAAAATTTCTATGTGGCGTGCCTTTAATTCCATAAAACAAAAAACACCTCCTTAAAATTTAATAATATATATTTTAGCACTATTTTAGCACTTTATAAAGTTAATTGCTAATTTTACTACTAAATAAGTTAAGTTTCTTTTCTTCTTTATTTGATAATCTAATGTAATTTGGAATGTGTTTCAACAAAATTAATATAGAAGCAAAAACTAAAATGTAACTATGTGATCATAATGGAATATTATGGTTTATAAATGAAAGAATTCAAGATGTATAAAAATAAGGAATAAATGAATAAAAAGCAAAAATAATTGATATAACCACGGATGAAATCGAAATATATCTTATGATTAAAACTAAGGTTATATAAACCAATACAAGCAATAAAAATGTTGGAAAATCAAATGCCAAAATCATTCCAAAAAATGAAGCAACACCTTTGCCGCCCTTAAAATTAAAGTAACAAGGAAAAATATGTCCTATTAATGCTCCCAAACCTGCAAATAAAGGAATTATAAAATTACTATTTACCCCTTTTTTGATAGCAAAAACAATGATTGTTGGAATAAAAGACTTAAAAATATCAAAGCAAAAAACAAGTAATGCAAATTTAAAACCAAAGACTCTTAAAGCATTTGTCGCACCTGCATTTTTTGAACCAAAATTTCTAATATCACGATTTTTTCTTTTTGAAATAATTATGCTAATATTAATCGAGCCAATTAAGTAGCCTAGTATTAAAATTATTAAATTAACTCACACGTATTTTCAATTGAACATAAATAAAATAATACATTATTTTAGTAAATCATTATTCAAAATTAAGACAAGTATACATCAAAAAAATTAAACAAAAAACATTACCTGCTTAATAATTAGGTAATGTTTTTTGAAAACAAGGATTTTTAGCTTATAGCTTAATGTAACTAAAGTTATCGCCATCAATTTTATGTAATGATGTTACTGTTGCCTTTAAAGTTTGAAATACAGTATCTAGTTGTTTATAAAATTTTGGACCAATGTTATCATTAACCCATTTTAGAGTATCTAAATCACTGTGTCAAATATCTCCAAGGATCGCAAAATCTTCTTTCTTTAATCCATCAGGTCAATCATGAACAATTTGGCCATTTTCTAATTTTCTTTCTTTTAATTTTTCTATTGTTTTACCGTCTTTTAATACCCAAGCCTTAGGATTAATAGTTTGAGCATATCCATCATATAAGCCTGATTTTGCCTTAATTGCGAAGTTTGTTGATTCAACATAAGCCACTGGTAACTTAGCGATTTGATAGAATGGAGCATGGTCTGATCAGTCTCCAGTTTCACCTTCTTTATATTCGGTTTTAACAAATTGCGGATGAATTTTTAATTCTTGATCAGCATCCTTTATTTTGTTAGCTCTTTCTTTTGAAAGCATGTTGATGTGGTTACGTAGTAATGGAGATAAATTTCATTCATCCTTTTTAACCTTGCCATCGTCATTCAAATCATCAACAGTATTAGGAGAGTGAATATACATATAATCACCGCCTGCAACTGTATCCATATTAATCATTCCTAAAGAATTATCACGTAATTCATTTTTTTCGCCAGTTAAGAATTGTTTTACGAATGCTTCTGAACCTAGTTTTCCAAGCTCTTCACCATCAACAAAAATTAAATGTAATCTAACACTTAGATTATCTCTATTTTTAGGATCTGAGAAATACTTTAATAAATTTAAATTAACAGTAACACCGGTAGCATTATCAGTTGCACCTCATGAAACACCTTTTGGTCCTACATTATTCATTGAGTCGTAGTGAGAAACAATGTAAAAATCTTTAATGTTTCTTTTACCATTATCAGTTAATTTGGCACTTGGGTTAATTGTTACCACAATATTATTACCCACATTATTGTATCCTCCACCACTAAATGCAAATAAAAAACCTTGTGTAAAGAATCCATCATTCTTTAAATTTTGCTTCATTGAATCAACTATTGCTTTATCTTTGGTTTCATCATATTGCACGGTTTTTTTATGATCATATTCAGGATATGTGATTCCATTTGGAGTGTAATTAGTATAACCCATATCTGCGATTTCTTTAACTAAATATTTATATGCATAATAGCTACCATAATTATTAACTTTTTGATCTACTTTTTCGCCAAATTTGTATAGTAAATTCTTTTCAACTATTTCTGTTGTTAATCTTTTATCTTTTTCTAACTTTATTCCATCATTTAAAAGTTTTTTAGGGGCGTGTTTAAGAGTTGTTGTCGCTAATGACGCTTTTTTAAAGTTATTATCATCTCCTGCTTTTCTACCATGAACAGTAGTCAAGAAATTTGTAAATGTATTTCTTAGCCCTACTTCATCAGTGGATTTTGGATTATTTGGATTTGAACATGAGATTGCCATTATTGGTAGTGCAATGCCAGTTAGCCCCCCCATGGCAATTAGTGCCTTAATTGAACGTTTCATAAACTATTTCCTTTCTTAAATTGTTTTATATTTGTACAAAATAACATTCAGCAATTTGTAAAATATAAATATATTTTAAACTATATTATTTTTTTATACACAAAAATCGACCAGATTAAACAAAAAAATATTTATAATAAATATATTAATAACAACAATTTTTCAATTAAAATTAAGACATCTTTTAAAAAAGCATGATGCAAATTTCTTAATTAAATTAAGCAATATTCGTTTCCCAATATATGATTTACATAATAAAAATATTAACAGTTTGACAAATATAATCTAGTTGCACTTTAATAAATAATGCATATTTTCCAAAATTTCAGTGTTTTATTTTTTTATATATCTTTTCTAAAAAGTTTATAATTATGTTAAAAGAGGTATTAAATTATGAAAACATTTAAAAAGAAGAATACTATATTGAAACTTTTTTTATCTGCAACGCCTGTTATTACAGGAGCTGTTTTGCTAACTAGCTGTAGTCAAACTACAAATAAACAAGAAAAAGATAGCGGCGTTCAACAAAGCAATAGCATTGATGCTTCTATTAATCGCGATGGTTCTTTAATTGGGGAAGAATTGCGAGCTAAAGTAAATGATACAATTGCTAACGCTAACTTCACTATGACTGACAAAGCTAGGGATGAGTATAACAACCTTACTGATGATATTGCAAGAGATGAATATATTAATGGTTTATGAGAAAAAATTATAAAATGATTCTCTAAAAATCAAGATTCAGATGATAAAGATAGATTCTTTTTTACACCTGAAGACTTACGTAACGCAGATTTTAATGAATACATAAAAGTTTATATTCCTAATTTAGAATATTTTGCTGGAAACCATAATGTAAAATGCTACTTCGGTTATAATAGCGAAAAAAGAAATATTTTTTACTTCTTTAAAATTAAATGTTTGGATGGAAAGCAAACTGAAGGGCATGGTTTTGTAGATTTAACACTACCTATTGATAAATAATATGAAAACAAGTAAATTAATACTTGCCGGAATAATTGGAAGTTTAGCGCTTCCAATTATTTCTATATCATGCGCAAGACAACAAAAAATTCTAATTGATGAATCAAAAATTAACACTAAATACTTAACAAAACTAAATGCTCAACAACTAGCATCATTACACAATTTTGAACCCATTTTTATTAATCAAAATCAATCTAGCAAAACTTATTTAAAATATTTGGGTCAAGTTAAAAAGGTTACAAATAACAATGAATTAGAATTTAACCCCACTCTCAAATTTAAACCAGAATTCAAATTGCAAAAATCGTGAAAACAAATAAGAACCAAATATGATAATTACAAAATAGAACGGACAAATAACTCTACTTTTAAAAATTTTGATGACTTATTTACTCAATATGACTTTAAGGAAATAAGAAAAGCAGGAGGATATTCTAACCTTTGATTTTATTATCTTGCTAACAAAAACAAAGATACAGATTATTACCGCGTTTATGATCCATATTTTTTTGATTTTCAAACAGTAATATTTCGTCTTGTTAACGATATAAAAACAAACAGTGGATTAATGAATAAAAATTCCCTTTTAAATAAAGCAGGTGAAGCTTTTATTACGCGTAATATTTTTAACAATGAATTCATTCAAGCTAGTTCTTGATTAAGGCCTGAAAATGAAATTTTTAGAAATACATTTATTAATTTTCTTATTTTATATTTAAATAAATTTGATCTTAATATTAAAAAAATTAACATAGATTGAACAAAGGCAAGAGTTCAGGAAAATGATTTTTCAAACCAAAGTTTTATTAGTTTTCAAATTGAAGACATTATTGATTTTGATGATAAAAGCATTGTAAATAATGCAATTAAAAATAAAACCTTTTATATTAATGGTTTTAGAAATTATGCCACTGAACAAAAGTTCGGTGTTGGCAATAATGGCCTTAGCGAAACACTACCTTTATTTAATGATTATGTAAAAAATCCATTTTTAATCATAAAACAAAATGAAAACATAAACCTAGGAAAGGATATAAATTCATTTATCAAAGGCTATAATAGCATCGATTATTGAAACTCGAGAGGTTTGGTATATTTATTTTCTAATTTTAAAGATTACCTAGAATTCGATATTCCAGACATATATAAGAATATTGATGAAAAATATAAAGTAATAGATATTCAATTTACAAATTACTATGAAACTAGCCAATTAATCAAAATGATTATTAGAGTTTTTAAAAAAGATAAAACAACAAAAGACTACGTACTATTAAGTTCAAACTTTGACGACCATGGACACTTTTTAAAGGCTATATCAACTAAGCTGGCAGCTGTTGATAAATTAGAAAGTAGCGACTATGCAATATATAGAAAAGAAAAAAAACCAACCTTCAACGGCATAAAACTAGATGATTTTGTTAATAACCCCTTATTTAATTCGCTAATAAATTATGCCTTAATAAATTGAAAAAAACACATTGTTAATCCGAATAGCAATACACAGGATCAATTAAAACTCTTAACTGCTTATTTAAACAATTACCTTCTTGCATATGCTCTCGAAATTCAAAATTCAAATCTTAATACCGGAATCAAAAAGATAGAATTAGCCGAAAATGAAACCATTGGAGATGAAACTACTTTAAAATTTTATTTTTACAAATTTAACTCAGAAAAAGATTTTCTTTACAAAAACAAGGGCGAGAAACCTTTTTATTATATAGATATAAAAGTAAAAAATTTATTTGAGTTTAGTAACGAAACACCAGTTTTTACAATTGTTTCTAAAGGACACTATAATGAAAAAATATAATATTTTAGCTTCCCTTTTAATTCCTTCAATCGGGTTACTAACTATCTCATGCAACGCAACAAGCGGCATCGAAATAAAATCGTCAAAAAATGTACAAGGTTTTAAGGCAAATGAAGATCTCAATCCCTTAGAAATACAATTTGATAAAAAAATAACAAAAACCGCTTTAGAAATAAAAAAAACAATGCGGGCTTTTAATTATGCTTACTATACCTTTTTTGAAAACTATGATATAGTCAAAGATAAACTAAAAGAATTAATTGAAGAGCAAAGCATAAGTCAAAATAAAGATGGGCTAACAAAATATTACAATTCTTTTTGACATAACAAAAATCCTAAATTACTCAATGATTTTTCAAGGGTACTTGATGATTTTTACAATCTTTTTAATTCAGCTATTAAATCTCTATCAAATCTTAATTTTTATTTGGAACAATTCAAATTTGATAATGATAACTTAAAAAAACTAACAAAAGACCAATATACTAGCAAACTAGATAATGATTTTAAACAATATATCTATAACAAGGATTTTGCTGATAACATTTACGCAGCTAAAAAAATACCAATTAAAAATTTAATGATTGCCTTAAAAGAAAAACTAGCGCAAATATCAAACATGATAAAGAAACAAGAACTTAAAAACTTCTTAAATGAATATCACAAGGCAAAAATTTTCATTTATGACAATATCAACCATGTAAATCTTGACGTTAATATTGATTTAATAATTTCTAATCTTGAAGAAAACAATCAACAAGAATTCTTTTAACTTTTACTATAGGTCTAAAAAAATTATTAAATATAGCTTGTAGCCCAATTGACTACAAGCTATTAAAATAAATAAAAAACTTAAGAGAAAAAACTTAATCAATTTCCATTGGGATTTTTGCATTAACTTCCTCATTAACACGTAAATCAAAACAAATTACATCATAAAATAAATCGATTTGTCTCGTAATAGTATCAACCTTAAATCTAATATCAATCCGATGAGATTTGCTAACTTTTGTTATATCGGGTTTATGAAGAAAAAAATACTTTTTAAATTCAACATCATTAGCAATCTTATCACCATCATCATGTTTCTTATTATTGTATTTTTTGTTAAGCTTTTCTATTACTTGAATAAATCTCGCCATTGCATTATCTTGCTCGGCATTATATTCCTTTTGTGCTTCATCAGATAACTTAAAAACAAATTCATTTCTAATGCTTGATAGTTGCGAAGCATTAAGTAACATAGGTTTTTGTCGCTGACTATCATCTATTTTACTAGAATTAGCACATGATATCAAAACAGGACTAATTGCTATGCATAACCCGATTGATAAAAAACTTAATTTTTTATTAGATAAAGATTTTCTTATTATTGATTTCATAACACATATTTTAATACAACAAAAAATTATGTTTTATTTTTTTAAAAAAGAGCAACTTATGTTTTATTTAAATAATTTTTAAATACTAAAATATTTTTATCAATTATTGTGTAAAAAAATAAGATTAGCCAAATTAAAAAAACCTAAATTATTTTATTAGAAAAAATAATATAAAATTATTGTAAAAAATAATAAGTAAAAATAGGAGCAATATGAAAAAGAAATTATTATTACTTAGTTGAATTCCTACATTAGCACTGTTAACCACTTCATGTATCGAAACTAAACAACCAAACCATGAACCGAAGTCTGAAGATGATAATAAAAAAGAAAATAATGATAATACAAATACTGATTCTATAAATTCAAACAAAAAATCAGAAAACCAAGAACCAATTCCGTTACCGTTGCCAACACCTAAGCAACCCGAAATTTCTAAAGAGCAATCTTCGCCGGAAAATCCATTAAATCCGCATAGTAAAAAAGACAATAGCACCCCGCAATTACCTCAATTCCCTATAATACCGCCAAACTTCCCAGGATTGCAAAAACCAAAACCAGCAATTAATAAACCGGAGTTAGAGATAAAACAAACTGAAGCATATCAAAAAATATTAGACAGATCTTTTGCTATTTCATTTAATACCATTACACAAAGTCTTGATGATGGAAAAAGAGATAAAGATGAAATTCCTTTCTTATCAACTGGAACTGGTTGAATACTTGATTATGCTTGAAAAAATGGAGTTGAAAATTCTGAAGAACTAATGTTATATATAGCAACAAATGCTCATGTATATCAATATGCATACAATGCATTAGACAATAAATTAAAAGAAACGTTTCCGGAATATTTTACTAGCGAAGAGCAAAAAGATGCTAGAGTTGTTTCATTTGGTATTGGCATACCTCTGGGTGATGCTAATTTAGAACCTATCGAGTCAGGAAAACACGAAGGCAACGAAAATATTGTTAGCTATTTTATAAATTCAAATGATCAAAAATATAAAAATGGTGTAAGAGATGTAAAACTTGTTGGAGATCAAATTTTTTCAAATCCAAAAACTGTTTTTGTCGCAACGGACTTCTTTGATAAGAAAACAAATGAAGAAATATTAAAGAAGCATCCAAACTATCAACCTAATATCAATAAAACTCAAAGAATTGGAAAAGACTTTGCTGTATTTGCTATAAAAATTAAATTCAACGAACTTAAAAAACAAGCCGAAACAAATCAAGATTTAAAGAAATTACTAGAACATATTAATAAAGGCATCAACAGCATTAATAATGATGTAACATTATTTTCATCAAAGCAATATCCTAACCATGATAAATCAAAAGTTCCCTATATTACATATGACTACTACTCAGCCTATCTTCACAAGGAACAATATAAAAACCTTGATAGCGAAAATGAAATTTTAAGTCCAAATGCAAAAAGAATATATATAGCAGGTTTCCCTTCTGATAATGATAGTGGAAATAATCAATACTTCTGAAAAAACTATCCTAAGAACATAAAAATCGAAGATTACACTTTCACAAATAAAAGCTTCTTAAGTAGTGCGCCAGTTGAAAATCTATTATCTGAAAAAACCATATCATATGGCATCGGTGTACAGGCACAAGTTCTAAATAGCAGTTTATATTATGGGGCAAGTGGTTCTCTTGCTGTAAATGAATTTGGAATGCCTGTTGGAATATATTCATCTCTTTCAGCACTAACCCCCAACATTAAAGATACAACAAAATGAGGCGCCTTTACTTTCTTAGTTCAAAATTCCAATGATTTATTCTATGGACCAAAACATAATTTAATAGATGGAAGTAATAAAGAGTTATATCCAAACCAAGAAAAATCTTTCAGACAAAATCTTAAAATTTTATCTGAACAAGATGATTTCTTTAAAGGTTTTAATAAAACGGTTTTATTTGAAAACGGTGTATAGTTTCTTATAAAGACTAAAAAACCAATCATAGCTTTTATGTTTGGTTTTTATTTTAAAAGTTTTTATAATAATTAATCCAATTCAAAAATTTTCTTAATCATATCAATTAAATAGCCCTCACTTGCCATCTTATAATTTATTAGTTTAATATATCTAAAAGCTTTATTTAATTGACTCTTATTTTCATCTTTCCAACAGTTGCCGTCAGTAATTAATATAAAATCAATATTATTAATATTTAAATCTTTTTGCCTATTAATATAGCTATCAATAATTTCCTCGGGTTTTGAACCAGGACCATAAAAATAATTTGTTTCAATATTCAAAGCTTTTTTATCCTTGACTAATATAAAATCAGCCCTTCGATTAGCAATATCATCACCTATATTAAAACCGTATTCTTTTAATACATTAAATTGTTTTTGTAATAAAAGCGTAATACCATAATTCTTGCAAACTGAAGCAACTAACCTCTCACAAATTTTTTCAAAAGAGCTACCACTTCTATTTTTTCTGCCGTTAGAATCTAGACCAACTAAAACGCCCACAATATAATCGTTGCAACTTTTTTCAATAAAATTGTCAAATAGTTTTTTTAAACCAGTATTTACAAAAAAACTATAATATTGTTCTTTTTCCACATCACTTATTTTTTCATTATTTTCTTTAATGCAAAAAGAAAAGCTTTCAATTTTGTTTTTTAAATAATTATTTATTAATAAACTTGTTTTTCCTTTTTTTAACTTTTCCCTTTCTATTTTACTAACTGCAATAAGTAGCGGAAATGTAGTAATTATAGAAGGGACTTTATCTAGTAAATCAAAAAATCTTTCCTTAAAATTATGGCTTTTAATTAATGAATCCATTGCATGCAATTCAACTGCATATTTCTCAATTTCACTAATATTTTCTCAATCCACAAAAAAGTCATATCCTCGATTAGTAACTAGTAATCTATCAATAAAAATTTCTAATAGTTCATTTTTTACGTTCATTATATTTTTCATCCTCTTTCCACAGCAAAGCTCTAAACAAATTTTAATGATTTAATAATTAGTTATAATCACTTCTTTGCCGACTCTTTTATTACCGTTGCTATTTATATTTCGTTTTACATTAACAACCTTAATATTAAATTTAGAATATAAATCTCTAATTAAATCTGTGTCGTGGTTAGTTAACATTAGGAAACATCCTTTTTTATCTAAAATTCTAAACACCTTAGCAAGTCTAATATGACAATCTTCACCAAATTTTTCCTTTGTGTAGGATTCGAAGGAAGTTGGATTTAATGGTACATAAGGACTATCGATAAATACAAAATCCCCTTTGTTAGCTTTTTTTAAACTCTCTTCAAAATCAAGGTTTTCAATTTCCACATTCTTAAGGTATTGTGAAATCTCTAAAATATTATCCCTATTGTAGGAATCACATTTAATTTTATTATTAAATGGAACATTAAAAAAACCATTTGAATTTACTCTATATAGTCCATTGAAACATCTTTTATTTAAAAAAATAAATAATGCAGCTAATTCTAGATCATACTCATTTAATTTTAATTTATTATTAAATTTGGTCCTTAACTCATAATATTCTTCTTTTTTGCATTCCTTTTGATCTAATACATTAAGAATTTCTATCATTTGTTGTGGTTTATTTTTTATCATATTATATGCATTAATAAGAACTCTATTAATATCATTTATGTGGGCTTTTTGCGGTTTAAGATAAAACAAAACCGCGCCACCGCCAACGAAAGGTTCATAATAATCGTTGAAATATTTGGGCATTCGTTTTTTAATTTCATCTATAAGTTGGCCTTTCCCTCCGACTCATTTTACAAATGGTTTAATTTCTTTTTTTTGCATATACTGGGCCTTATATAAAATTCTAAATAATAAATATTATTTTAGCAAGTTTTCAATATTTTAAAAATGTTTTTTCTTTGAAAATTAATTTAGGCAAAAAATTAAAAAAATAAAAATCTAATCGGAATTATCGATTAGATTTTTTGTTTATTCAAAGACTAGTTTAACAGTGTTTCTTACAAGAATTTTTTTTGATTGCAAAATGTCATACATAAATGATATTTCTTTATTAGATATTTTTGTTTCAATTAAATATATATCAATATGAATTTGCTGAATGTTATTTGTATTATTCTTTGGATCAAATGAAACAATAAGTTTATTGGGCACAAATTCATTCTGCTTCATTTCTAAATATTGACCGGCATATGAGATTCTTACTTCATCATTTTTAATATCTAAAATACAGTCCATAACTTTTTCATCAGTAAATTCAATATGTGTAAATTCAGTGCTATTACTTTCTTTAAAATCGACAAAATCAGTCTCTACCTTGCTTAATATTTCGCCTTCTTGTTCTGAAATTAAGATATATTTTAGCTTCATTTTTTTAGTCTTTCAAATACAATGTCTTTGCCAAAAAGATAAATAGCCTTAGCTAATTCTGGTCCATGCTCCTCATATGTTGCAGCAATTCTAATAGGCATAAATAAATCCTTACCTTTTACATTTAATTCCTGCTTTGTGCGTTCAATACACATTTGAATGTTTTGAATATCAAAATCATTTTGATGCAATAATTTACTAAATGTTTTTACAACATCTATATTAGATATCACCAATGTAGTATTATCTTTTGGCTTGGTATATATTTTTAAATTATTTTTGATCTCATCGATTGTTGACGCTGATTGCTTGTAAGTTTCAACAAATAAATTGTTTCATTCTTCAGAAAATGGTGAATTAATTAATTTTATAATTTCTTGGTTTTCCACTTTTTTCATATATTGTTTTGAAAATCAATCCATCTTAACTATATCAAATTTAGAAGGTGATTTAGATAACCTTTCTGGATCAAATTTTTCAATTAATTCCTCATGACTCATTATTTCCTGGCTATCTTTTGAAGTTCAACCTAATAAAGATAAAAAGTTAAAAATTGCATGGCTGTTATATCCCTCATTCTTATAATCTTCAATAAATTGCTTCAAAGTTTTATCTCTTTTTGAAAGTTTTTTACCTTCCATATTAGTAATAATGGTTAAATGTCCGAATACAGGAGGAGTTCAATTTAAAGACTCATATATTGCTAATTGCTTAGGCGTATTTGTTATATGTTCTTCACCTCTTAGAACATGGCTAATTTCCATTTGGTGATCATCGACGACAACAGCAAAGTTGTATGTCGGATAACCATCGCTCTTAATAATAACAAAATCACCAATATCATCGCTATTAACTTCTATTCAACCTCTAACTAAATCGCTTCATCCGTAAATAGTATTTTTTTTCAATCTTAGCCTTATTGAATATTCATTATTCTCATCCCTGCGTTTCTTTTCTTCATCAGAAATTTTCAATCAATTAGGGTCATATCTAAATGAAGCAATTTTAGCTTCCTCTTGTTCTTTATGCTGTTGCGCTAATTCCTGCGAATTATCATATGCCTTATAAGCGAAACCTTTGGCAATTAACTTATTAGCGATGTCTCTATAAATTGCTAATTTTTCAGATTGTCGATAATTGCCGTATTTTTTATTAGGTTTTAGCGGGCTTTCATCTGGTATTATACCCAGTCAAGCAAGGTTTTCAAGCTGACTCTCTTCCCCACCCTCGACATTTCTAGCAACATCAGTATCTTCTAATCTAAAAATAAAAGTTCCATTAAAATGTTTTGCAAATAAATAATTAAATAGAGCGGTTCTAGCACCGCCAATATGTAAATAACCTGTTGGACTTGGGGCGTATCTTGTTCTTATTGTTTTCATAATTATTCCTCTTCAAAAAGTAAAACTAATGGTTCAGTAACATCTTGTCAAAAACCTTTTAACGAAGGTGAAGTATTTCTAACGAAGGCTCATGGTGCTTCTTCAATTTCAGGGCGAGATTCTGGAAATCGAGATTTTGATGGACTAATAACATCATTAATAAAATTAGGTGCTGCTTCAACATTTTTTCTAATTCAATACAACATAATAAAAACTGCCTTAGGGTTATGTTTATATTGAGAATATTTGGGAATAGCAGCGCCAGGAATGTTTGCGACTAATTCATCATATCTAAATGAAAAAAGGCGATAATCATATTGACCGGATAAATTAGCAAATTTTAAAAACTGAAAATCAGGTTTAATCTTATAAACATGGGATGTATCATGTGTATTATTTAATTTCCTATCATTTGTGAATAGCCTATATTTATCATCAAACTGGCTAATTGGATTAAATAAACGTTTTGAATTTAATTCGTAAAATGAACTAGCACTACGTTTTTTAATTATTTTTTCTCCTTTTTCATTTATGCTAACAAAATTTGGATCATCAACAATTGATATAACCGGTAAATCAAACGTGCAAGCCGCTGATAAAACAGAGGGAGCTAAGATCGCGCCCAATGATCCTAATAAAGAAAAAATTAACATTTTTCTTTTAATTTTAGATTTTTTCATAATTATTAATTTTACTAAAATTTAAAATTTTAATGTTGTTAAGTAATTAGAATTTCTCTTTTTTTTCTTTATTTAGACATAGTTAAAATTAAATAATGAAACAATTGAATATATGAAAATTCGGTTCCAAGAAGATATTAAAGATTGTGGACTTTATGTATTACAATCATTACACAAATTTTATTGAAAAAAATGAGTTGATATAAATTTTTTAAAATATGAATCAACCTATTCTGAGGATGGGATTAATATTACTAATCTTTGTTTGTTGGCTAGTAAAATTGGCCTCCATACAGAAGCATTTAAAATTGAATGAGAAGAAATATTAAAACTCAAAACTTCTTTTCCATTAATTGCTATTTCAAAGATAGACAATTTTCTACATTATGTAATTATTGAAAACATAAGTGATAATTTTGTATTTACTTTAGATTCAACAAAAGGAAAAAGAAGAATAGAGATTAAGCAATTTAAAAAACAATTTACTGGCCTAATTATAATAGTTAAAAAACAGCAAGAATGTAATCAAAAAAATATTTATGAAAAGTTTTTTTCTTTTAAATTTAAACTTAATTTAAAGTCATTAGTCATTGGCGTCCTATTTAGTTTCATTACTATCTTTTTAAATTTTTTACTTTCATTTATTAATAAAAATATATTTGCAAGTATTCAACAAATAAAAATATCAGAAGGACAAAAAACAATAATGTTTTTCTTTTGAATTTCAATGGTTTTGCTTGTTGTTTCCTTATTAAATAATTTTTTATTAACAAAATTAAAAAATTTAATATCAGCAACAATAAAAGAACAATTTATAAATAGCATTGAGGGAGCGGAATACAAACAAATTTTAAAAATTAGCAAGAATGAAATTCTCTTAAGATATCTATCGATTGAATCAATAGCCGGTTTTTTATCGTTTATGATTTCTTTTATCTCTTCCTTTTTATTTTCTATTATCTTAGTTATACCTTTATTATTTTTTATAAAAATAAAATTCATATTAATAGTAATACTTGTTAACATAATCAAGACCTTGGTTAGCTATTTTATAAACGATAAAATTAGCTATTTATCAAAAAAGCTAACACAAAAAAGCGTTGAAGAAATAAATAAACTTTCGTTTATAGTAAAAAATGAAGATTCTTATGGACTAATACTGTGAGAAAATCTTGAAAAACAAAGTTTTTTAAACAATATAAAAAGTTATAAAAATGTTGATCTTAATATTAATAAATTAAGTTCAATAAAAAATTTAATTTTAAGGTTTTTAAATTTGATGACAACAATAATAATTTATTGCTTTTTTTTATTACAAAAAACATCTAACCTAAGCCAATTATTTTTCATATTGCAAATACAAACAATTATTTCTGAACCAAGCAATAATCTTCAAGAATTTTTTATAGGATGAAAAATTTTTAAGAACGGTTCAACTAGATTAAATTTTATAATCAATATTCCACAATCAAGATTAAGAAATTCTATTAATAATATAATAGATTTAAAAACAATTAAATTCAAGGGGCTTTGCTTTGGATTTGAACGTCGCAATATAATTAATGATTTAAATTTTATTATTGATAAAGGTGCGAAATTGCAAGGCCCAAACGGTTCCGGAAAAAGTACTTTGTTTAAATTATTAAGTGGTTTTTATTCAAATTACAAAGGGTCAATTATTTTTAATAATATTGAAATCAAAGAGATAAATAAGTCTTGATTTAAGGAAAAAATTTATTTTTCAGGCAATGAATTTAATATGCCAAACATAGATTTATATACATATTTATTTTCAGATGTTAATAATAAGGAAAAAGAAAAAATATTAAAAGATACAGATTTCATCAGTGTTATAAATTCGCTAAATATAAATATATTTTCTAATCTACTTTTAAACTCAAATAAGTTTTCTATGGGACAAAAACAAATTATAAAATTATTGCCTCTATTAATAAAAAAATATCAATTGGTTTTGCTAGATGAAAGTTTTGAATTTTTATCACAGCAAATGTTTGAACTTATATCTAGATTAATATGTAAAAAACAAGAAAATTGCATTATTATTGAAACAAGCCATAATAAAAGATTTTTACTAAAAAATTCCCCAACTATTTTTCTAAAAAAATAAAATTCAATTTTTTTCATTTTTTTTGTGTTAATTTATAATTATTTTTATGAATAAATTAACCATTAAAAATAACAGTTTTAGCACGTTTAAATTTGAGAAAGATTTTTGCAATATACTCAATGAAGCAAAGGCAGAGTTTAATAGTATAAAAGATTTGTCTGTTGACCTTCTTTTTGTTAATAGATTCAAAATGAAAAAACTTAATAATTTGCATAGAAACAAAAACTATACAACTGATATTTTAAGCTTCCCACTAGAAGCAGCTAATGAGTTAGATTTTCTTGAAAATTTAGAGCTTGGTCAAATAATTATTTCGCCATGAAAAATAAAAAAACAAGCAAAAAAATTTAATCATAGTTTAAAAAGAGAATATTGCTATATTTTTGCCCATGGAGTTGCACACCTTTTTGGTTTTGACCACCAAACAGAAGCAGAAACTTTAGTTATGAATACACATGTAGAAAACATTATGAAACGTTTAAACATCACTAGATATTAATAAAATTTTTATGAGGTTTATAAATGAAAAAAATTTGTTATGTTGGTTTAGTAGGAAGACCAAATGTAGGAAAAAGTACGCTAATAAATAACATTTTAGATTTTGAGTTAGCAATAGTTTCCAATGTTGCCCAAACAACAAGAGATAATATTAAAGGTATATACAATGATGATGAAGTCCAAATAATTTTTATTGATACCCCTGGAGTCCACAAGGCAGAATTCTTATTATCGGAAAAACTAAATCAAAAAAGTTATGAAACAATGAAGGCTGCTGATATTGTCTTATTTTTAACACCAGCTAATGAAGAAATAGGAAAAGGCGATAAATTTATTATTAACAAAATTAAGGAAACAACAGATAGCGAAATAATAGCAATAATAACTAAAATTGATTTAATTGATAACAAAATAAAATTAGATAAAAAAGCTCATGAATTAAAAAGTTTGGGAATTAATACCGTTTTGGGTATTGGCAAAGATTATAAACAATCCTATATTGATTTAATTGATGAAATTAAAAAATATTCTTATGAAGATGATTTGCCTTTTGAGGAAGATCAATTAAGCGATGTCTCTCTTAGATTTATAGCTAAAGAAATTATTAGAGAATGTGCAATTAAAAATTTATATCATGAAGTGCCGCATTCAATCGCTGTGCTAATTGATGAATTTAAAGAAAATGATAGCGAAACAATTCCGTATACAATTTCAGCTACTATTTATGTAAAAAGCGAATCACAAAAAGGTATTGTAATTGGTAAAGGGGCACAAAAAATAAAAACAATTTCAATGTCTTCAAGAGAAAAAATCGCCAGTGTTTTAAAACATCCTATTAATTTGTTTTTAAGAGTTAAAGTTGATGAGGATTGAGTGGATAAAGAGGAAAAAATTAAGAAAGCTGGATATTAAAATGAAAATTCAAATAACTCATAAATTAAAGCTTTCACTCCTCTTTATTTTAATCAGCATTATTTTTGTAGTTTTTATTATTATACTTTTTTTAAAAATAAGCAACCCTTATAAAATAAGTATTTATAACTATGAATCATACCTTAATAAAAATACTATTAACAAGATCAAAAAAAACTATTCATATCATACATTTAAGAATCTTGATGAATTTACAAGAGCAATAAAAAATAAAAAAGCTGTAGCAGGGGTAAATTCTGATTATCAAATAGCTCAACTTATCGTTGAAAACAAATTAAAAAAGATTAATTTTAAAAAAGTTTTTGATGTTAATTATGATGCAAAAAATAAAAAAGAGATCATATTAAATCTTTATACTAATGACGTAAAAAAACAATTTGATTTTTTTGATAGTTGAATAATAAAGGAAATAAAGAGAATTAATCCAAATAATAAAATTGACAAGTTAAACTTTAAACCTTTTCTTTATTATAAAGATAAGGAAGTTATTGGCTTTGAAGCAGATAATAAAGAAGGTATGGACCATTTTTACGAATTTTTAATTCCTTATTTTACTCTTGACAAAGGTATAGCCTATAATCCTGAAAATTCAGAAATTTCAAAATCTACAAGAAATAATATTAAGGAAAATGCTGATTTTAGTGATATTAAAGACGGAAAAAATTGATTTGATCTAATAAATTCATTATCAAAAAAATATAAAAATCCAAAATTTTACTGAACCGATTGATTTCTTGACAATGCCATGATTGGTCAATTTTATAAAAATCTAATTGACAATGGAAGCCAAAAAAACTCATTCGGAAAATGAAAAGATTTAAACAAAGAGAACTACAAAAATATTATTGATCACTTTGCGAAATTTGTCAATGTTTCAACTGGTAATAATATAAAAGACACAAAAAGAAATAAACTTATAACTGATGGACAGGAAATTGTATCGGGCATAATTGAGCCATCACGTGGAAAAGCTGATGTTGCAATAATGTATAATGGCGATGCACTTGATGCTTATTATGGAAAGGATAACTTTGCAAATTTAAATCAAAGTAATAATATATCGTTTGTTCGGCCTAAAAATACATATAAAAATATTGATGCATGAATCATTTCACAAGACACAGATGATAAAGAATCAGACGCTCTTCTGGAAACACTAAAAAACCTTGTTTTTGGGGATGTTAGTTTAAGCTACCAACAAATATATAATAAATACATAAATAATGTTTATAAAGAAATTAAAAATAGTGGGATTTCAGAAGAAGAAATAGAAAAAAATCTTTTTAACAAAAAAGATAAAAATAAAATTGCCAAATCATTAAAAGACATTGATTTATCATTTTATAAAAAATACTATAGATTTTTTAGAAATGCCTTTTCAAACGAAAATTTACAAAATGTTGCAAACTTTGATGTAATAAATTACACACCTAGTTTTAAGACTACAAAGTTCTTTTTATTAGAAACTTATTTCATTGATAGCAATAAAAATCAAGATCAAAAAGCAATTTCTATTTTTGATATAAAAGAAAACAAAGACATAAATTTTAGACCATATCAGCCGCTCAATCCTGAATTGAGAACAAAAATGATTGATTACTATTATCAAATAACCAAATCATAATGGTGAAAGGAATAATTATGGAAAAAAAGAAAGTTAAAAAGACAAACTCAGCAATCATTGAACTTGTTGATGTTGTTAAAGAGTTTGAAGACAAACTAGTTTTAGACAATGTCAATCTTAGTATCGAAAAAGGTGAATTTATTACTCTTTTAGGACCTTCTGGATCTGGCAAAACTACTATTTTAAGAATTATTGGTGGTTTTGAATGGGTTACTCGTGGAGAAGTTAAACTTCATGGCAAAGATATTAAGGATCTTTCCCCACATAAAAGGGATGTTTCTACTATATTCCAAGACTATGCTCTATTTCCACACTTAAATGTTGAAAACAATATTAAATATGGTCTAAGACTTAAGAGAATTAACAAAGAAAATCTTCCAAAATCATTTCATAATAAATTAACACTGCAAAGAAGAAAATGAAGAAAATTTGCCGATCAAAAAATGAAAAATCTCGACAAAGAATTCGAATTATATGAAAGAGAATTAAATAATAATTCATCGCTTTCAAAAAGAAAGAAACAAAAATACCAACAATGAATTGATGATATGGACTTTAAATATTCATATTGAGAAAACTATGTTGACTTAAAAACTGAGGCATTTGAAAAAAGATACCTAACTAGAAAAATTACTAATGAAGAAATGGATAAAGAAGTTAAACAAATTATGGATCTCGTTGGCTTAAGCGGCAACGAAAAGAAAAATGTTAACTTTTTATCAGGTGGTATGAAACAAAGAGTAGCGCTCGCAAGATCACTAGTTATTGAACCCGAAATTCTCTTATTAGACGAACCATTAAGTGCTCTTGATGCTAAAATAAGAGAAAAAATGCAAACTCTTTTAAGGGACATTCAACAAAAGCTGAAACTTACTTTTATTTTTGTAACTCATGACCGAAATGAAGCACTGCAACTGAGCGATAGAATTGCTGTTATTCGCGATGGAAAAGTAGAACAATTTACCACTCCGAAGGAACTTTATGATTTTCCAGTTAATAAATGAGTAGCAAACTTTATTGGAGATTCAAACTTTTTTAACGCTACTTTCATAAAAGCAAACAAGGTAAAATTTATGTCAAGGACTTTTGACACTATTCATGATGAATTTGAGCCCGGAGAAAGTTTGGATGCCCTTATAAGACCAGAAGATATTATTATAACAAGAGTAAAATCAAAAGCTAAACTAACGGGAGAAATTATAAAATCAACCTATGGAGGCAGCTACTATAATTATGAGGTTCAATGTAAGGATAAAATTATTTATGTAGAAACTTCTTCAAAATACGCTGTCGGCAAAGAGGTATTTTTAGATTGGGATATTGATGCTATCCACCTAATGAAGAAAGATAGAAAACTTGAATTATTAGAAAATGAATTAGGTCAAACAAATGAAGTCTAGTACAAGAAATGTAAAAAAAATCAAAAAACTTTCTTCACCGATGTCAAAATTGCAATTTACATTTATAGTTCCATATGTTGTTTTTGCAGTTTTATTTATTATCCTACCTATGGTGTTTGTATGCATTTATGCATTTAAACCGTTAGAAGGACAAACAAAACTAGAAAATTGAGAAATTGCTCTAAAACCTTCAACATGGGTAATAATAGGAAGGTCTCTGCTGACTGGATTATTTGCTGCAACTGTATCGCTAATAATCGGTTTCCCGTATGCATATATTGTTTCAAGATCTAAATATAAGATTATTAAAATATTGGGTTTAACTCTAATTCTTAGTCCCTTAGCTATTTTTACAATATCAAAAGCTTTAGCAGTTAGAGGTTTATTCTCGGCAATTTTCGATGAAAATCAGTTAAATAACAATTTCTTTATTGTTTTTGGTATGGTTTATCTTTATCTACCATTCATGGTTCTACCATTGTACCAGGTTATTAAAGATATGCCAAATAACATTTTGGAAGCCTCGGAGGATTTGGGGTATTCAAAATTTAAAACAGTTTTTAAAGTTATAATTCCTTACACATCCAAAGCAATATTAAGTGGTTTCGGAATTGTTTTAATGATATCTGCAACCTCTATTATTATTTCAGACAAACTCTTACCAAATGGCAGTCAAAAACAACTAATTGGTAACCTAATAAACCAGTTTGCCAACACAGCCAACCCGTTTGATTTAGCAAATTCTTCAACATTAGTTATTATCACTCTTGCAGTCCTATTATCAATATATGCAATCATTTATGGAATACCATTCTTAATTAGAAAAAAAAGACAAGGAGGAAATTATGACTAAATTTAAAAACTTTTTAAAATATTCATATGTTTTTGTGATTCTTGCTTTTCTTTATATACCAATAATTTTTGGAACGATTTACAGTTTTAATTCCCCTTCAGATAAAGGAATTTTTTCAGTAACAACTTGAAATAGAACTTCTTTTGATGCATACAAGGAACTGTTTTCTAAATCACATAGTCTAGCATTTGTTAACTCATTTCTTCTTGGGATCGCAACTTCTGTCCTTGTTATTAGTATCTCCTTACTAACTGTTTTCGCTCTATGAAGACACAAGAATAAAGGGGCAAGATCTTTTGTGCAAGCAACCTCAAATGTGCCTATGATAAATCCTGATGTTATTACAGGATTGACACTTGCTATTGTTCTAAACTTCTTATTTTTTGGAACCCTAAAAGCAACGAGTGAAGGTTTTTTTAGATCTATTATTGGACATACTGTTATGTGTCTTCCATACGGAATTTTAATAATGCTACCTAAAAGCGATAAATTTTCCAAAAATATTTTTGAAGCAAGTCAGGATTTAGGATATTCAAAATTCAGAACATGATTTAAAACATATTTTATTTATATGCTAGGATCTATAATCTTTACATTTGTTATGACTATGACCTTGTCATTTGATGATTTTATTATTACAAGAATTGTTTCTAATACAGAAACGTTAGGAACACAATTGTATGAAGGTCAATTTCAGGCATGATCGCTGGCTATTGGTGCAATATCACTTCTAATAGTAATATTTATAAATACACTATATATTATTTTTAAAGGAACACAAAATAAATTAGCTAAAAAATCCCTAGTTTTAAGTAAAAAACAAGCACAAAAGGATTTTTATAAGGAGGTCTTATAAATTGAACAAAAGAATTTTTAAGGTCTTAATATTTATACTTTCCTTTTTTGTTATAACCATAATTTTTATTTTTGCAATCTCAATTAAACTTTCAAATAAGTACCGGCCAAGTATTTATAATTACGAATCTTATTTAGCGCCTTCTATAAAAGAAAAACTAAAAAAAGACTACAACTATAAAGAATTCAAGGAAATCAACGAATTTACCCAAGCATTAACCCAAGACAAAGCGATCGCTGGTGTTGGAAGTGATTTTCAAACAGCACAACTCATTATAGAAAAAAAAGTCAGAAAAGTTGATTTTGCTAGATTATACGGAAAAAGTGATGCCAATGACTGAAATGTTAGAAAGTTTTTTTACACAGAAAATGTTAGAAAACACCTTGAAAACTTTGATAATCTAATATACAATAAGCTAGTAAACCTACCTAAACACGAATTAGATTCAAAAGGTTTTATTTTAGACAAAAATAAAAAACTTTGAAAAAGTAATACTAGCGCCCAATGAGAACATTTTTATGACTTCTTTATACCGTATTATGCGCAAGACAAAGGAGTTGCATATAATGTTAATAAAAATAGTAGACCTAATTTAACACTAAACAATTCCTCAATTCAAGAATTAGAAAACAAATCAATGCAACTCGATTGAAATCAAATTTTTGATACCCTAAAAGAAAATAAATATCAACACATTGGTTGAACTAATGCATTTGTTGATAACTTAATGATTGGGGCCATTAATTATAAATCGCAAGACAACAAAAATTGAAAACAATTATTCACCTTCAATGGAGAAGGAAAGCTCTTTGACTTTAACGAGAATAATTACAAGCTAGCAATTGATTCTTTCGTAGAATTTGTCAAAAATTCTTCTGGTTATGATATTAAAAACACAGCATATAATCACCTAAGTGGCGATGGATTAGAATTGCTTAACTACCTTATTGAACCAAAACAAGGACGTTCAGATTCATCGGTTATTTATAATGGCGATGCCTTAGATGCTTATTATTCAGAAGATAATTTTGCTTCAGTTGAAGAAGGAACAATTAGATTTGTGCGCCCTAAAAACAATTATTACCTTGTTGATGGTTGAATTATATCCCATAAACTAAGTGATGAAGACACTTCCAAATTTTTAGATAGCATTAGCTCTTTGATATATAATAACAACAACGTTATTATCAGATCGGCCGAGAGCATTGAAAAAAGATTGAAATTACTAGAAAAGCGTTTCTTTGAAACATTAAAAAAATTCCTGACCAATGAAGACCTAAATAGTTCCATCGATACTTTAACGTTAATTTTCAACAGTGATAGCAGACAAGAAATTATCAAACTTCTTTCAAAATCTCAAAAATTAAAAAGTATTGATTGAAACAATCTAGAAAATTGAAAAAAATTCTTAAGAAGTTTTAAAAGTGAAATTACTGAGGATAATATTGAATTTTTACGAATTATAAGAAATAATTCTGATAAGGGAACAGATATTTTTTCAGATAGTTTTGAAGAAGTTTTTACTAAAAGCGACTTAGGTGAACTAATAAACTTTGAATATATTTCATATACACCAACAGATCTTTTAACATATAAATTTTTAGATGAATGGTATTTTGGAAATGATGAAATTGCCAAATCTATTTTCAAGCAACCCTCGACAAATGAGAATTATCATTTATTCACATATCCAATTATCGAAAACAACCTGCGAACAAAGATTGCAGCCTACTATTTCGAAGCAACAAAATCATAAATAGGTTAATCCTATTTTTTCTTTTAAATTTAAGAATAAAAACATTTAAACATTTAATAATGTTATCAAAAATTAAATAGTAACAAAATTTAAGTATAATTATAAATTATAAATTAGATTAAAAGAATTGGTTAGGAGCAATGTTATGACAATTAAAAAGTTATTACAAAACATTGAAACAATAAGAGAAAATGAAAAGTTTGAGGTTAAAGGTTGATTAGTTTCTAATAGAGGAAATGAAAAAATTAGATTCTTAACTGTTAATGATGGGAGTACTGTTGCAACATTACAAATAGTAGTTAAAGGAGAAATGATTCAAAAACTCAATGTCGCGCAAATTTCACTAGGAACATCATTAATTGCTAGAGGAATTATTCACCTCACACCAGATGCCCAACAACCGCTTGAACTTATTTTAGAAACATTAATTGTTATCAATCAAGTTGACAACGATTTTCCTATACAAAAAAAAGAAACTTCACTTGATTTTTTAAGAGAAATTCCTCACTTAAGAAATAGAACAAGCTTATTCAAAAGTATAATGTTAATAAGAAATACTCTTTCTTTTGAAATCCACAAATATTTTCAAGAACACGAATTTCTTTACATGGCATCACCGATTATCACTTCAAATGATGGTGAAGGAGCTGGCGAAACTTTGTTGGTTGATGATGAAACAAAAGAGTACTTTTTCAAGCAAAAAGCATTCCTAGGAGTTACGGGACAGCTTCATGCTGAAGCATATGCAGCTAGTTTTAAGAAGGTTTATACCTTTGGGCCTACATTTCGAGCCGAAAATTCGCACACATCACGCCATTTGGCTGAGTTTTGAATGATTGAACCTGAGGTTGCTTTTTATGAATTAAAGGATATTATTAACCTTGCAGATGATTTATTAAAAACTGTCATTAAAAACACCATAAGCAAACATTTAGATGAAATGAAGGTATTGCAATCTTACAATCCTGATCTACTGGAAACATTAAACAGATTTCTTGATAACAAACTAACAGTTATTGATTATAAAGATGTGGTTGAAAAACTTAAACCTTTTAGCGACCAATTTGAAGAAAAAAACATTTTTTTTGGTATGGATCTAGCTTCAGAACATGAAAAATTCCTTTCTGAAAAAATTGTAAATGGGCCAGTCGCTGTTACAAATTATCCAAAAGATATTAAAGCTTTTTATATGTACCAAAATGATGACAACAAAACTGTTGCAGCTTTTGATTTATTAGTTCCAGGGATAGGGGAATTAATTGGTGGTAGTCAAAGAGAATCAAGATATAGCAAACTTGTTCAAAGAATGCATGACTTAAAAATTTCACAAGAACCCTTGCAATGATACATAGACTTGCGTAGATTTGGATATGCACCATCAAGTGGTTTTGGCATTGGTTTTGAAAGACTAGTGATGTATGTGACAGGTATTGCTAACATTAAGGATGTCATCCCCTTCCCAAGAGTTGCTGGACAAATTAAAATGTAACAAGGATATTAATGAAAAAAAATCTAACTATAATTATTCCTATTTACAACGTAAAAATACCTCTAAATGAAATTTTTTACAATATCTATAAACAAAAATCACAAAATTTTAATATCATTTTGACCTTTGATAGACCGAAAGAAAAGGATTATATAGAAATTGATAAACTACAATCAAAGTTAGGCGAAAGATTAAAAATTATCTTTAATTCGGGCCATCAACATTTCGATGTTGTAATAAAACAAGCTTTAGATCTTATTGAAACCCCTTATACGTTCATTCTTTACTCATATGCCAATTTAAAAAATGAGTTTATTCAAAGATTTGATAATTTTATTAAATCTTTGCCCAAAAAAGCAGATTTCATACAAGTTCCCGGATATAACCAAGTAATAAACAAATTATTATTTAAGTCAGCCCACTTATCAATGTTAGGTTTAGTCAATTTAGAAACCAATAAACTACCTTTTATATTAACTAGCCCTTTTATGTTCAATTCAATTGTTAAGACAAATATTTTAAAGAAAGTTTTTTTCTTACCTAAAACAAAGGATCTCAATCTAGAATATTCACCCAATCCTGTTTTTCAAAGCCTTCTTTATTCAAAAACATATGCTTTTTTCGAAGACACATGAATCATTAATAATAATGATAATCCATTAATTTTTAACCCTAAATCCTTGACTCGCAATTGAAATAATATATTCAATTCCTTTAATACAATAGATATTGAAACTAAAAATGCTCTTGAATTGGCTAAATGTCTAAATTATTGCTATTATATTGCTGCAATTGTCGGCTCATTAAAACATAATAAGAATCCATTAGATGAAAAAACACTAATTAGCATTAAAAACTCTCTTATTCAAGAAATTTCAATACTAAGACCTTTTTGAGTAGAGCAACTCCAAATAAATCACTTTTTTAAAGAATTTAATATTCAAAAACTTTATGATTTAACGTCTGGTTTTAGTAAAAAATGAGACCACATTATTAAAAAATTTATATGACCATAAAGCAAAATGTTAAGGCTAATTTTTGAATAAGATTATTAGCTACATTAATTGATCTTCTTATTTTCATAGTTTTAATTGTAGCGACTTCTTTTATAATATTCAATTACAAAAAAGCTGAATTTCGCACACAAAGTACCACACTAAAAGAAATATACTTTCGCCTTTGACTATTATTGATGATTTTTTTATGTATATTTGAATACATTGTTATTCCAACAATACTAAAAGGCCAAACAATTGGAATGTTAATATGTAAAATCAAAATTCTTTCCGATGAAGAAAAAAGAAGAACTTCCAAATTTATTTTTGATCGGCAAAGACTATTTGCATTCTTATGAATTTTTGTTTTTATGAGTTTCATGTTAATGTCTACTGATGCATTTTTAAAAGCTGCTCGCGGTGGAAAATTAAATAATGTTGAAAAGCTTGTTGTTATATTACCAACAGCACTAGCTACGATTTCTATAAATCTTCAAATACTGCTAATTATTTCTGGTATTTCATCAACAAGACTAAGTTGAAATGATAAATTATCGCGAACAAAAACCGTTTGAAAAAATAGATATGAAGATATTATTGAAGATGAAAATTTAACGTTTAAAATTAAACCAAAAAAACGTGAACTTCCTAAAATCAATATCACAAAATAGCCAAAAATTAAGGCTATTTTTTATTACTAAATATTAATAGGTTTAATTAGGTTATAATTATAAAGTATATTTAATTATAAGGGGTGAAGATGATAGAACTAGAAAAACTAAATAAACAACAACGAGAAGCAGTAGAATACAATGACGGACCACTTCGTATAATTGCTGGTGCAGGTTCAGGAAAAACAAGAGTTTTAACATATAAAATATCATATTTAATTGATGAATTGGGAATAAAACCTTCACGCGTTTTAGCTCTAACTTTTTCAAACAAAGCAGCTAATGAAATGAAACAGCGCGTTATCACAATGGTGAATAATCCTGAACAACTTCCTGTCATAAGTACTTTCCATGCTATTTGTGCAAAAATATTAAGATATGAAATTCATTTGCTAGGTTATGAGAACGATTTCCAAATTATTGACGAAATAGACCAAAAAGCAATCCTTAAATCAGTCTATAATGAATTAGAAATATCTAATAATGAATTCAGTTATAGTTCAATCATTTCATTCATTCAAAACAAAAAGAATTCATTATTTGAATTTTTAAATATTGAAAACGAAAATATTGATACATCTTTATCTCTACAAGAAAGAAAAGCTATCGAAACAAAGGAATTGATTTACAAGCATTATCAAGAAAGATTGCAACGATCAAAAGCGCTTGATTTTGATGACTTACTAGTTTTTGTTTACAAACTTTTTTATGACCCAAAATATGAGCATATAGCCAACAAATGGGCTAAACGATATGACTATTTATTAATTGATGAATTTCAAGACACAAGCATTATTCAATACAAAATACTACAAAAACTTTGTTCAACAAATAAATTAACAATTGTAGGAGATCCCGACCAAACAATCTATAGTTGAAGAAATGCTGATATCAATATAATTATTAATTTTCACAAGGATTATCCAGATGCTATCACAATTAAACTTGAAGAAAATTATCGATCAACTAAAAAAATTCTTTATTACGCAAATAAATTAATCATTAAAAATAAATTAAGACTAGAAAAAAACCTATATACAGAAAATGAAGAAGGAGAAGATGTTGAATTTTACTGTGGCCATAGCGAAGAAGCTGAAGCCCGGTGAATAGCACGAAAAATTTCAGAATTAAAACGTTCGAGAGTACAATTAAAAAATATTGCTATTTTATTTAGAACCAATAGCTACTCAAGAGCAATTGAAGAAGCTTTGATTAGAGAAAGTACAATATACAAGCTTTTTGGCTCAATCAAATTTTATCAACGCGAAGAAATTAAAGATGCTTTAGCATACTTAAGAGTTATTCACGATGGTAGTGAAATTATGCTTCTACGTATCATAAATAAACCTTCAAGAAAAATTGGAGAGGTAACCGTTGATAAGTTAATTGAATTTGCAAGAAATAAAGGTACAACATTATTCAATGCAATTGAAGCGCATATTGATGAACTGCAAGAAACTTTAAGTATTTCAACAACTACACTTCAAAAATTAGCTTCACTAATTAATGATATTCGGTGAGCGAGAGCAGCCTTAAAAACTAATTCAATAAGCAGCACGCTCAAAGAGTTTATGTATAAAAAAATAAACTATTTTGATACATTTAAAATTTCCGAAGAAGATTATGAATCAAAACAAGAAAATTTTCAAAGTTTAATAAATGCTATTGAGTTATGGGAAAAAAACAATTCTCACGGTACTATAGATGAATATCTACAAGAAATTACACTAATAACAGATAGAGACGTCGAAAACGATGCAACAAGTTTTGTTTCATTGATGACAGTGCACAATGCTAAGGGATTAGAATTTGATTATGTTTTTATTTGTGGGCTTGCTGAAGGTTTATTCCCTCTAAAAAGAGCAATTTCTATTTCACCAAGTAAAGATTTTACATTTTTAACTAATTCAAATACACATGAAGAAAATATTGAAGGCCTTGAAGAAGAAAGACGGCTTGCATATGTTGCAATTACAAGAGCTAAGAAAAAGCTTTTCCTTTCATTTGCAATTAATAGATCTGGTTTTACTAAACGTAGCAGATTTTTAGGAGAGGCAGGTATAAAAGAACAAAATGGTTCTGTAACACTTGCAAATGATTTTTCTATTGCTGAAGAAAATCACCAAAACAATAGCCATTTAGTTGTCGGAGATTATATAATGCATAAAATCTATGGACGCGGCGAAATTATTGATATGGTTGACTCAATAATTACTGTAACCTTTCCACAACAAAAAACCACAAAACAATTTGAAAAATCGCATCACTCAATTAAAAAATGAGATGGTGACCTTAATGACTAAGGAGTTAATTTAATTTGCTAATCTGAATTATTGCATTCTCTTCCATAATATTCATTTTTTCTTTTTGATTTATTTTATTTTTAATAAGAACACAAAATAATATTAAAAACGAAAGTGGTTTCCTCTGTTTAGAAATTGATTTGAAACAAAATAGAATTAAACATCTGAATGGTATTCCCAACATTTCAAATGAACCCACATTTATAAAAAAATTAAACCTTCTAAATAATAAATGAAGAAAATTAGATGACTTATGTGAGATTTTAGAAAAAAAATATAAACTTCTTTTTTTAAGTGCTTTAAAAAATAAAGAAAATACGATTATTAGTTTTGAAACAACACATAACAAGCATTCAACATTCAAAACAAAGGTTAGTTTTGAAATAAATTTCATAAATGATCAAAAAGCTTTTATGACAGTTAATTGAAACAGAAACGATACTATTAAAAATGAAGTTTTCGAAGCTTTAAACACCAACATTTCTTACCTTTTTTCGCCAAACAGCAAATATATAGCATGTGGTTTTATTTTAAACATAAAAAATATTAATAGTATTAATAACTTTATAAAACTTTTCCAAGATAGTTGCGTTTATAATCAAATAAAAGGCGTCAAAGTTTTTCTTGATTGAAATAAGATCTTTTTCGTCTTTCCCTCTGATAGATTTCAAAGTGGCCATTCTTACTATGCAACTAAAATCTTTGCAAACACTGCTACTCTTTACAAAAATCTTTACTCTACCTTTTTTTCATTTAACAATGAGCTTTTAACCAACAAAAATCAATTGTATTATGAAACGGTCTTTGACTTTGTCAAAACACTTACACCTATGGTTGATTATTGAATTCCAAATAACATAGAAGATAACAAAGATTTTAAAATTTTTAAAGAAAAATATGAATATACACTTGACGAAATAAAACAAAGCAATAATATTGATTTTAAAACTGTGTCTATAAATAATTTTGGCGATGAAAATACTAAACTCAATTTATTATTAATTAAAAGAAAATTTGAAATTTTAAATATAAAAGATGAGAATATCATATCTTCCTTAGACATTTATAAAAATTTTTTTATGCAAATATATGAAAACATCAAATCACAAGATATTCATGGAAAAGTTTTAAATATACAAGATTTTATTTTTAATTATATTGATAATAAAAGTATTGAAAATTCTATTAAAATTGATCGTTCCTTTGTTCAATTAGTTTCACTTAATTCAAAAAAAAGTATGTTAAGAGTTAAGAAAAAAATAGAACAAATTAAAGAAAACTATCCAAAGGCGGCTATAGGAATAAAATTAACCGAAATCAATAATGATATTATTTCACTAATTGGTAAATGAGTGGGAATTATATGATTTGATAAGTCGCTTACTAAAATACTTAATAACCCAGAAACAATGTTATATATTGGTCTTATACTCAAAAAGGCAGAGCATTTAAAAATCTCAATTGTTTTTGAGAATTTAGATTTCAAAAACTATAAAAAAGTTTTATTTAACAAAAAAATTAAAATGTTTTACTCAAGCGAAAGAAAAAAATAACATTAAATTTGAAAGGTAAATTATGAATAAAGCTAAAATTAAAGAAAATTTTTTTGAGGCAATTAATGGAGAATGATTAAATAAGCATAAAATTGCTGATAACAAAACCTCGGTCGGCACGTTTGAAAGATTAGATGAAAGTTTAACAAGATTAAAAACTAAACTTATAACAAAATGATCAATCGACTCATCCGAAATAACTGAAAATAAAATTCTTCTAGAAATGGTTAAATTTTATAATTTAGTTAATAATTGAAACGATAGAAAAAAACACTCAATAAAGCCTATTATTCCAATACTAAAAGAAATAGAGTCATATCAATCATGAAATGATATTGAAAATAACTATACTAGCTTATGCTTAAGAAATTTTGAAGTTCCTATTCCTTTTTTTATACACACAGATTTTAAAAACCATGAAAAACAAACCCTTTTTGTTTCGACCCCTTCTGTTATCCTTCCAGAAAAAAGTTATTATAGTGATGAAGAAAAAAAGAACTCATTTTATAGAATTTGAGTTAATATGGTTAAAAAAATGCTGTTAAAAGTAAATAATGATGAAAAATGAGCAAATGATTTAGTTAACAAAGCTCTCCTATGAGATAACGAGGCATCAAAATATATTCTTTCAGCACAAGAATGAGCAATTATAACTAACATTTATCACCCTAGAAAAGTTGATGATTTCAATAAAAAAATAAAAGAAATAAATTTATCTAATATTTTAAATTCATTAATCAATGATGGCATTAGTGAAGTTATTTGCGTTTCGAAAGATTTAGTTGACAATTATTCGAAATTATTAACAAAAGAAAATTTTGAACTTTATAAAGCTTTTCTATATATTTCATCATTAATTGAATTATCTCGCTTATTAGATTATGAAAGCTTAGTAATTTCCGGGGAATTTTCAAGAGCTTTAAGTGGTCAAAGAAAACCTTTTAGCAAGAAAAAAATAGCCGTAAAATTTGTTGTTGATAATGTTTTTTCTATGCCTTTTGGTAAATATTACGGTGAAACTTATTTTGGCCCCCAAAACAAAAAGAATGTCGAGCAAATGATTCATAAAATGGTCAAAATATACGAGGACCGCTTAAAAGAAAACACCTGACTATCAAAGCAAACAAAAGACAAAGCTATATTAAAACTTTCTAAAATTGGCGTTTATGTAGGCTACCCAGAAATTATTGAAGATTTTTATAAGGAATTTATTGTTCAAAAGTATAATGGCTATGATGATCTAATAACAAATGCCCTTAATTTCACAATGGCTGTTCAAAAAGCGAAATTTGCTGAATATGGTAAAAAGAAAGATATTAATCTTTGGTCAATGTCTCCAGCTATAATTAATGCTTATTATAACCCTTCAAGTAATAAAATAGTTTTCCCAGCAGGCATTTTACAATCTCCATTTTATAGTTCAAAACAATCCTCTTCTTCAAACTACGGTGGTATAGGGGCAGTTATAGCTCATGAAATATCACATGCCTTTGATAATAATGGGGCTAACTTTGATGAAGTGGGTAATATGGTAAATTGGTGAACCGAAGATGATAAAAAAGAATTTAACAAAAGAGCTGAAAAAATGGTTAAATTATTTGATAATAAAAAAACAGAAGTTGGTAAATGTGACGGAAGACTAACAGTATCCGAAAACATCGCAGATGCAGGTGGGTTATCATGTGCCCTTGAAGCAGCAAAAAGCGAAAAAGATTACAACCCAAAACATTTTTACATAAACTATGCTATCACCTGAAGATCTAAACAAAGACCTGAACTTCAAAAATTACTATTAGCTTCTGATGTTCATGCTCCTGCTATATTAAGAACAAACATTCAGGTACAAAACTCTGACGATTTTTATAAGACTTTTAAAATATCAGAGTCTGACCAAATGTTCCTAAACCCGAAAAAAAGAGTAAAAATTTGATAATTAAAACCCCCTTCTTGTATTTTAAAAAAGAAGGAGGTTTTTTTAATGTAACAAAACAGATTGTTTTCTTTTTCGTTTTAAAAATAAAATTAATTGTAAAAAAATAAAAAGAGAAATTCAAAAAATAATTACTGATGCTATAAAAATAGCACTGTTCTTAAAAAAAGTAGAAGGTAAAATTTTAATAATTTCATCTTTTGAAGGTTCGAATATTCAATTTGTTTTACCAGCAAAAAATAATTCATGAAACTTACGGAAAGCAACATCATAATTACTAATTACCAACCCTATAACAATAATCAGTACCCCTAGTAAAATTGTCGAAGCAATAAAACAAGATTTAATAATTTTTATTCTTATTTTTGTAAATTTTGATATTAAAAAAACTAAAAGAATTGTAAATAAAGAAAAACCTAAAATAATAAAATCTATTAAAATCAGTCTTTTCACATCTGTGAAATGCGCCATTCCTAAAGATGAATAATCTAATTTCCCAGTCCCAAATTTCTTAAATAAAACTAAATAACCAAAAAGTTCGTTATATGCTAATTTAAGTTGATCATAATTTAGTTCACCATTATTAAATTTGATATTTTTGTAATCCAGATTAGATAAATGATAATAGTAAAAAGGTTTAATAATTATTGGCAACATAATCGAAAAACTTAAGATAAATAGCATAATACTTATTATCATAAAAACATACAAAAAATATTTACATTTTTTTCACATTGCTTATATTAGTATAGCATTAATTAACAAGATGCTTTTTAAAAAAACGATTCTGTTTTTTAGCAATAAAGTAACAAAGAATAGAAATGTTATTAAATAGCAAATAAAAAACAAAACAATTGACACTAAAAAAACTTTTTTTTCTTTTAAAATTAAGGTTTTTTTATTTTTTTTCGACTTATCGACATTTATTATTTTTATTATTAATTAAACAAAAGAATAAACATATATTTTTCTTTTTTATTTTAAATTATTTTCTAATAATTTTAATATAATTAAAATTCTATGAATATTAATTATTATAATGATACTATAGCAGCTATTTCTTCTGGCAATATTAATCAAGCCATATCGATTATAAGAATATCAGGACCTGAGGCAATAAGTATAATTAAAAAAATTTATACAGGAAAAATCGGGAAAGATAAAACAATAACTTATGGATTTATAATAGATCCAATAACCAATAAAAAAATAGATGAAGTATTAGTTAGTTTTTTTATCGGTAATAAAAACTATGTAGGAGAAGATACGATTGAAATAAATGCTCATGGTGGGATAATTGTTACGAATAAAATTTTAAATTTAATAATTTCGAATGGAGCAAGATTAGCAACTCGCGGTGAGTTTACAAGACGAGCATTCATAAATGGCAAAATTAGTCTTGAAAAAGCAGAAGCTATAAATTCTCTTATACATGCAAAAACTAATATACAAGCAGAAATTGCTATTAATCAATTTGAAGATAAAGATAATGAATTAATTAATAAATTAGAAGAACAACTAATTAATATTATTTCAATTATAGAAATAAATATTGACTACTCAGAATATAATGATATTGAACAAATGGATAAAACAAAACTTTTAAAGTTAATAACAAATTTAAAACAATATATTGAAATAATAATAAAAAAATCAGAATTTGCAACTGATGTATATAACGGAATAAAAGTAGCTATCGTCGGAAGACCTAATACCGGGAAATCTTCAATTTTAAATTTATTATTAAATAAAGAAAAAGCAATTGTTACAGATATCGAAGGAACAACAAGAGATATTATTGAAGGTGATTATGAAATAAATGGAATTCCTTTTAAAATAATAGATACTGCAGGAATTAGAAAAACTCAAGATAAAATAGAATCAATCGGAATAGATCGTTCATTAAATGCAATTAAAGAAGCGAAAATTATTGTTCATTTATTTAACCCAGGTCAAAAAGAAAACAAAGAAGATGAATTAATAAAAGAAATGTCAAAAGGAAAAATATATATTCCAGTATTGAATAAAAGTGATTTATTAAATGATAAAGTTTCATCTGATTATATATTAACATCAGCAAAAAATAAAAATATTTGAGAGTTAAAGAATAGTTTGGTAAAAAACTATTTAAATCTTGATTATAATGACAGGGAATTAATTTATAATACTAGAAGATTAGGTTTGTTAAAGCAGTGCTATATTGAATTAAATAATGCGATTTTAAGTATGAATAAAGGTTTCGGCCCTGAGATTGTAATACTCGATATTAATAAAGCATGGTCACTACTTAGAGAAATTTTAAACAAAGAGCATGATAACGAATCTCTATTGGATAATATGTTTAATAAATTTTGTTTAGGAAAGTAAAAAAAGGTGAAAAATGGGTTATAGTAGAAAAGTCGAACTAAAAGAAGGTCAAATATTGAAATGGGTTAAAAATGAATCAAAACCCTTTTATTTAGGCCTTTCGTATGAAGGTTTAGGGATAATAAGAGATTTTAAAGTTCCTATATTTGTTTATAATTTACTACCTGACGAAGAAGTCGATATTGAAATAACATATTGCTCTAAAAAATGTTGTTTTGCAAAAGTAAAAAAATATAGAACTTGTTCATTATTGAGAGAAAAAATGGAACCTTCGAGAGTTTTGTTGTATGAAACAGGTTCTACTCCACTAGCTGGGATTAATTATGAAAACCAGTTAAAATTTAAGCAATATATTATTAAGAATTTATTTGAAAGAAATTTAAATTACACAAAAGTTTTACCTATACTTGAATCAAATTGCCAATGGTTTTACCGCAATAAAATTTCATTGCAAATAAAATATGATGAAAAAGGTCCAAAAATAGGTTTTTTTAAAAAATATAGCCATGATCTAGTTGAGCAAACAGAAATGGAACTTGCGGTTGTTGCAATTAGGGAATTTTATAAAAAAGTGCTAATTAGTCCAAAAACAGATTTTGAAAAAGATTTTAAAAATCTTATATTTCAGGTTAAACCATTTAAAATTACTTTAAGATCGCCAAAAAGCTCATTTTGTTGCATTGAAATCATTCTTCATATTAAGGAAGATTTAAGTCCTGAGAATATAAAATTATTTGAAGCCTTATTAAAGGACAATCTAAGCTATAAAGTAACTTTCTTTAATACAACTTCTAATAAGTGGATTAATTTGCTAAATCATAATGGTATAAAATATGAACTTGGAAAATTAGTGTTTAATGTTGTTAATGATACTTTTTATCAAATAAACGAAACAGTTATGAATAATATATATAAAAAGATAAGTGATTGAATACCTAGTAATGAATTGAACGTTTTGGATGCTTTTGGTGGAGTTGGTACAATCGCTTGCTTTATTGCGCATAAATGTCGTAAGGTTTATTCGGTTGAGATAAACAAAAAATCATCATTAATGGCTATTGAAAATATTAAAGAAAATAAAATTTCTAATATCGAAGTAATAAATGATGATGCAAATAAGTGGCTTATTTTAAATAAAGAAAAAATTGATCTAGTGATTTTTGATCCGCCTCGAGAAGGTTTAGATTCAGAAACTATTAAATCAATTAATGATTCTGATATTAAGAAAATAATATATTTAAGTTGTGAGCCTAAAACATTAGTTCGTGATCTACAGAATATAACAAGTTTCGGATATGAATTAATAGAAGTACAGCCTTACGATATGTTTCCACAAACTCAACATATTGAAACTCTAGTTTTACTAGAAAAGAAATCTTAATAAAATTTAAATTTAAAAAAGTAAGTCAAAAACTTACTTTTCATCAATTATATATTCAGTAAAGTTTGATAAGTCTTCCATTTTAAAAACATGAAGCGAAACGAGTGATTTTTTAAATCAAGGAATAGTTTTTATATGTTGTAAGGCTTTTGTAATTTGTAATAAATTATTTATTGAACGCGAGAAATAAAAGCTGTTTGACAATCAGTGAAAACCATAGTGTCTTAAAATATCCCTTATTTCTTCATATGCTTGTTTATAATTTTCTTCGCCGACTCCATATTCTCTAATTAATAATTCTTTTTTTAGATAAAAAACAAGACCGTACATATATACCTCTATAATGTAAAAAATATATATTTAATTATACCACCATTACCCTTAAAAATATACCCTTAAAAAAGTAGTTACTTCTTATTAAATTTAAAAATTAATAAGATAATTAAAAAACCTGATGAAACAAAAGACTTGAAAGTTTTATTGAATTCAAGCCTTTTTTATTTTTATTAATTTTTAAAAAAATATTAAAGCAAAGTAAATCATAGAAATAGCTTCAATAAATATGGGTTTTTGTTAAAAAAATATAGATAAGAATATATTTTTAATAATTGATTATTGACTTTAAAATCTTTTTAAAAAATGAATTGTTTTTATTTGTTATGTCTTACGTTTCAAAATTGCATAAAAATGCAACATATATATATATATATAATATAATATTGCAATAAATATTTTTTATATTAAGGAGTAATAAGATGACAAAAAAATCTAAACTTTTTCTTTTAGGAACTTCATCTGCATTATTAGTTCCTATTATAACAATATCTTGCGCCACAAAAAAAGAACCAAATAAACCAAATAACCCATCAAATCCAGTTAATCCGCAAGATTCTCAAAAACCAAAAAAGACACCCCAAACACCTTCATCAATTGAATTGTTAGGTTTTGATAAAGAAGAATTAAATAAGCCTTCTATCGATAAATCGATTACAGAAGAAGATTTTAATAGACAAATAGGAAAACAAAATTCACAAAAACAAACGAATCCTTCAACAGATGATAAAAAACCTCATAAACCATCTATAAAGTTAGACGAGAATGCTTTCAAAAACATTGCTCCAGATATTATTTTTGATTATAATGAGCCTTCAAATGAACAAATTCAAAAGATAGTTAATAATTATTATAATCAATATCTATATCAAAAATACGACCCCTCAAAAGAGGAAAAAGGAATTAGATTTTCTTTTTCATTAGAAGGACAGGAATACATCTTTAATAAAGATATTAATGTCAATAAGATTAAGGTAGATGAAAACAAACAAAAACATTTAAACTCATTAGCAGACGAGATAGTTTTTGCTTTAAAAAATAACAGTAAAACATATTTGAGTGAAAAATATAGTAAGGTTTTAATATCTTCATTTGAAAAACAAAAGCAAAAACAAATTCTAGATACTTTTGAAGAATATATAAATAAAGAATGACAAAAGATAAATAATATTTATGATGAGTCTTTATTTACGTCTAACGGTGTCGCTGCTAATGACATTAAAAATAGCATAAATAACTATTATAAACAAATTGATCCATCAAAAAGAACGATAAGACAATTATTACAAGACAAAAAAGATGTCAATAACTATTTTAGAATGTTAAACATTTTGCTATTTAGTTTTGCAGATCTTAAAGAATTTGGAGAAAAATTTCCACTTTTTCAACAAAATAAGTTTATAACTAAGCAACAAATAGATGAAAGAAAAATCACTCACGGAGATTTTGACAAATTAATTCAATATCGTAAAAACGCTATTAAAAAATTAGGAGAAAAAATCACATATAAAACTTGGTTACAAAACCAAAATGATGCTTACTATACCTTGTCAACAAATTTAGATATTCATAAAATGCACGATTACAATATTGCATTAACACAATTGTGAACATTTATTGATGAATTAAAAAATGGTGCTAATCTAATAAAAATAGATAAAACAAAATTAGAAACAACCATGTACACTGAAGATCAAGTTATTGAAATGCTAAAAAAACCTGAAACAAAAAAACAAACAGAAGCTGCCTTTTATGCTCAATATAAAGATAAACATTTTACAAATATTTTTGATCCAAAAGAAAAAAATACAAGATGAGATAGAAATAAAAATTATATTTTGGAATTTAAGGCTTGAGTTCATAAATACAAAAACCAAACTAAACCAGGAATTTTTCTTTTAACCAAAATAACGTTTGACAATAAAGAAACAGATGAATTTTTAATAAAATATACATTTCTTCATCGAACAGGTGTTGGTCATCTTGGATTTCTAAAAACACCTAAAACGCAAAATAAAAATAAATAAAAATTATCTACGGTACCGAAAAATCAATATAAACTTGTTTTAGTTAAAAAACCACAAAAAGTTTAAGATTTAATTAGAAAACATAGGAAAAAGTAGACACCCTCATAGGAGGAGTGTCTACTTTTTCATCTTGCTATTTTTGTACATAACAAACCTATATTGCATCTTTTTTAATTGCTTAATTTAATTCTTTTCAATTAATCTTGATGCTTCGGCTAAGTTTACGCTAAAGAAAGTTGTAACACCTCTTTTTTGCATTGTTGCACCATAAAGTTTATCAACCCTTTCCATTGTGCCTTGGCGATGAGTGATAACGATAAATTGTGTTTTTTCTTTAAGATTTTGTAAGAATTCTGCAAAACGGATTACATTTGCTTCATCAAGTGCGGCTTCTACTTCATCTAATATACATAATGGCAATGGCTTTGCTTTTAATAGCGAGAACAATAGTGAAATTGCAATAAGTGCTTTCTCACCGCCAGAAAAAAGTTTTAAATTTTTGATAGATTTGCCAGGTGGCTGTGCCACAACATCAATTCCACTATCTAGAAGATTCTCTGGATCTGTGTATCTAATTTCTGCCATTCCACCACCGAACATTTTTGAGAAAACAAACTTTATTTCCTTATTTGCAAGATCAACGGTGTTAGTTATTCTTTCGATTATTATCTTATCCATTTCACTAATAACTTCTTCAATTGTTGTTTTTGCTTCAACAATATCTTTTTCTTGCTTTTTGACTTCATCGTATCTATCCTCTGTTTCTTTAAGTTGTTCGATTGAGTCCAAACTTACATGGCCAAGATCTTTTATATCATTTTTTAAATCAGAAACAATTTTTCTTGCTATTTCAAAATCTAAATCTGCTATATAAAACTCTTTTGCTGTCTCAAAAAGCATATTATATTGTTCTGAAAGTCTTTGTTTTGCATAATTAATAGCTGCTTCTGATTTTGCTTTTTCTGCTATTTGCATAGCATTTTCACTAATGAGTTTATTTAAATCATTATTAGCCGCGCTTTGTTTTGCGTTTGCTTCTGCAAACTCTTTTTTAGCAACTTGTAATAATTCATTTTGAGAAGTTTTGTTTGTTAAAAGATGGCTTCTTTCAAGTACTAGTTTTTGAATTTCATATGCAATGTTAACAGTCTCTAGCTCTTCTATTTTTTCTTTTGATATATTTTCATATTGAATTCTTAATTCATCAAATTTTGCCAAATCATCGTTTTGTATAAGCTCTTGTTTTGATAAATTAAGGCTTAAGTTCGAGAATAAACTAAGTAATTTTTGAATTTCTTGTTCTAGATCATTTAATTTTGTTTGTCGTTCAGAAATTATTTTTAACAGTTCTGGTTTCAGTGATTCAATCTTTTTTATTTGCTCATCAAGGCCAAATGCTGATATGTTGTCGCTTTTTTGCCCCCCACTTAAAACACCACCAACTCTAATTATGTCTCCTTCGAGAGTGACAACCATATAGCGTTTTTCAAGTAGCTGTGATAATCTATTAGCATTTTCAATATTATCCGCAACCAAGATATTGCCTAATAAAAATTTTCTTAAAATATCAAATTCACGTTCAGTATAAACCAACTCTGATGCAATACCTAAAAATCCTTTTTGAGTTTGGGCTACAACAATATGGTGTTCCGAAACGTATTTAGGATTTATGGATGCTAATGGAATAAAAGTTGCTCTACCACCATTATTTTCTTTTAGGAATTCAATAGCCTTAACAGCTGTTTCAGAATTATCAACAACTATATGTTGTAAGGCTCCTGCTAGAATTGTTTCAATAGCAAGGCCAAATTTAGCATCAACGCTTATAATTTCTGAAACTAGAGCCTTATATCCTTTAAATAAATGCGAGTTTTCAACAATATTTTTTGTCCCTTTTTGTAAATTACTTTTGCTTTGCTTTACTTCATGAATATAATCTAATTTTGAATTTATTTTTTGTAGCTTTTCTTTGTCGTTATCCAGTTCTCTTTTAAGGTCATTTTTTTGAGCTGAAATATTTAAGATAGATTGATTAATGGTGTTGATTTTTTCTTTTTGTTGTTTAATAAAATTTTTAGAAAGTGAAATTTTTGTATTTAGGCTACTTAATTCGTCTTTTAGGGCTTCTCTTTTTTGCTCTACGTTTGCTTCAATACTTCCACTAATAAGCATTTCACGTTGTTTTGATTCCCTAGCAGATCTTATTTCTAAATCGTTAATTTCTCTACTTATTTCATCAATGCGAGAAGTTAGATTAATAATCGCAGCATCGAGTTCAACCATGAGATCGTTTTTTTGCTTTGTTATATCATTGTAAAGTTTGATTTTTATTTCAAGATCCTCTTTTTTTTGACTATAAATCATTGAATTAGCGTTTAGCTCATCTAACTTTTCTGAATGAGCCATAAAATCGTGAACTAACAATGAGACTTCAACTTCTTTAAGTTGTTCGCTCATTATTTTATATTTCTTTGCTTTCTCAGCCTGTTTTTGTAATGGTTTTATTTGTTTTTCTAATTCCTGTACAACAATTGCTATTTGATCTAAGGCTTCTTGCGTTCTTTCTAATTTGCGCAATGCTTCTTGTTTTTTTGAGCGATACATCGATGTTCCAGATGCTTCCTCAAAAATTTCTCTTCTTCTTTCAGGTGTTGCCTCAGCGATATCAGAAATAGTTCCTTGCCCTATAATTGCTAATGATGATTTTGAAATGCCACTTTGCATAGCAATTTCTTTAATGTCCTTTTGTCTTGCTACTTCACCATTTATATAGTACTCATTGGCGCCCTTTCCTCTATTTAAGACACGAGAAATTGTAAAAAAATCATGAGGAATATTAGCGGCACGATCACGATTATCAAAAGTAAGTATGACTTCTGCGCGATTCATTTCCTTTTCCGTTTTTGAGCCCGCAAAAATTACGTCCTCCATATTGTCACCACGTAAAACTTTTGAACTAGTTTCACCTAAAACTCATCTGATAGCATCATTAATGTTTGATTTACCTGAGCCATTTGGTCCAATAATTGCAACAACACCGCCGTCGAATTTTAATGTAACCTTATCAGCAAAGGATTTAAAACCATGTGATTCAACTTGAATTAATTTCATTATTTTCCTTTCCGTTTTTCAATGAAGACTTAAAAATAATAATATAAATTATTATAATAACTATTTTTAAAAAGGATTAGCAAAAAACATTTTTTTCAATGTTGTTGTTATAAAAGCCATTTTTGATAATAAATTTATAATGAATTAATAAATTGTTTTCATTTTATTTTAAGCACGATTATTCATTTTACAATACAAGTTTGTTAGTAATTTTTATTAAAGTTTTAAGAGTAAAAATAAGAATAAAAATTAATCCTTAAAACATATAAAATTAGTTTTTAAAAGAAGTGTAAGTTTATTGTAAAAAGCCTTATAGTTAAATATTTTTTTAATTTTGATAAAATTAATAAAAATAAAGCTTTATTAGTATTGAGGTACCAATATGTCCAATAATAAAAAATGAAAAAATAAAAAAATTAACATTAATAACTATAGAACACTTGAGGTTCAAAAGCAAAGAAAAGCATTATCTAGCTCTTGAAAGATAGCTTTAACTGGTTTATTCTTAATAGCAATTCCTTCATTTATTTTATTTATTTTGCTCGGCCGAGACGGATGGGCATTTGAAATAACAAAAAAAATGGAAAGATGGTCTATGCTCTTGCCTATTGCTATTGGTATTGTTATTATTCAAACTGCAGTTGTTTCTTTAATAGTTTTTAAATTTAAGATTTATAGCAGTAGTTCGTTCGTTTTTTTAGTTCCATTTGCAATTGCTATGGCTTCGTTCTTAGTTTCATCAGGCGTTGAAGAGTGGCCTTACAGAGTCATGCCAGCTGTTGGCCTTGCGTTTTTATCGTTACCAATATTGCTTGTGTTTAAACATATTGAAAAAAAGAAAAAAGAAAAACAAAAATTACAGTTTGAACAAGAAGAAAGAGCAAAAAGAACATTACTAGACTAAATAAGTTTAGTTTTTTATTTTATATCTAAATTAGTTTTAAATTAAGCCAAAATAAAATATTTACTTTCCAAGGAGATTATATGTATAAAAAAATTTCGCTAATTGATAAAGAAGTTGCAGAAATAATCAATAATGAGTCAAAGAGACAAACTGACCATATTGAATTAATTGCCTCAGAAAATTACGTTTCTGAGCAAGTACTAAATGCTGTTGGATCGTGTTTGACAAATAAATATGGTGAAGGATACCCTAATAAAAGATACTATGGAGGTTGCGAATTTATTGACCAAATTGAAACATTAGCACAGGAAAGGGCAAAAAAACTCTTTGGTACTAAATTTGCAAATGTTCAACCATATTCAGGATCAGTTGCTAACGCCGCTGTTTATATGGCCTTGTTAAAACCAGGTGATAGAGTATTAGGTCTTTCTCTTGATTCAGGAGGTCATTTGACTCATGGTTACAAAATCTCTTTTAGCGGAATTTTTTATGAATCATATACTTATTCAGTTGACGAAAATGGAGTAATAGACTTTGATGAAGTCTTAAAAATAGCTAAAAAGGTTAAACCTAAGATGATTATATGCGGATACTCAGCCTATTCGCAAATTGTAGAATTTAATAGATTTCGAGATATTGCAGATGAAGTAGGTGCATATTTATTTGCAGACATATCACATATCTCGGGGTTAGTGATAGCAAAATTGCATCCATCACCAGTAGGTTATGCCGATGTGATTATGACAACAACTCATAAAACACTAAGAGGGACAAGAGGTGCAATTATTCTAACAAATGATGAAGAATTGGCTAAAAAGATCGATAAGGCAGTTTTTCCTGGTTGCCAAGGGGGAGCCTTGTTTCATCAAATTGCCGGTAAGGCTGTTTCTTTTTATGAAGCGCTTCAACCTGAATTTATTGATTATCAAAAACAGTTATTGATTAATTCAAAAGTTTTTTGTCAAACTTTTATGAATAAAGGAGCGAAAGTTATTTCTGGTTTAACAGCAAATCATCTTTTTATGATTGATGTTAAAAGTACATATGGTTTAACTGGTAAAGAAGCATCAAGAGTATTACAAGAATGCAATATCACCGTTAATAAGAATTCAATACCGAACGATACAGAAACACCATTAGTATCTAGTGGCATTAGATTAGGATCAGCCGCCATGACTTCTCGTGGTTTTGGCGAAGATGAATTTATTATTTTAGCTAACCTAATGGATAAGTTGTTAAGAGATCCAAATAATGAGAATTTAAAAACAGTTATTAAAAAAGAAGTAGCTAAACTAACTAATATGTTTCCAATAAAAAGAAGTTACATCAAAAATTAATGTTAGAGGTTTCAATGTTAGAAAAATTAGAAACAGATATTAAGAACTGAATCGGTTCAATTGCTGGCGTAGTTGATTTTAAGGCTTTGGATGAAACAAATATGGTTAATTTTGCTAATACGGGAATAGTTGTGGAAAAGATGCCGAAACAAAAAAACGGAATTTCTGTAACTATTGGATTAATAATTTTGGTAAACTTAAATGCAAAAAACCTAGTGGAAGAAATATATCAAATCTTAACCTACAAACTAAAAAGCGAAAATATAAAATTATCAAAACTTTGTGTTTTTATAAAAGGAATAAGTAATGAAAAAAATTAACGGAAAACAATGGCTGGGCGCTATTTTGTCTGGTGCTTATAATTTAAGCAACAAACAAAATCTTATTAATGCATTGAATGTTTTCCCTGTGCCTGATGGTGATACAGGGTCGAATATGACATCAACAATTATTGCAGTTGAAAATATTAAGGCAGATGAATTTAGCAATATTTCTGATATTTCCAGTCAAATAGGTCAATCATTATTATTTTCCGCCAGAGGTAACTCTGGGGTAATTTTAAGCCAAATTTTTAAAGGTTTCGCAGTTGCTTTCAAGGATAAAAAAGAGATAAATTCTTATGATTTGGTAAAAGGGTTTGAGGAAGCTTATAAATACGCTTACAAAGCTGTTTTAAAACCTGTTGAGGGGACAATATTAACTGTTATTAGACAAACATCAGAAGGGTTGAAAGAAAAAATTCTTATTGATAGTGATATTACTGACGTTTCACGTGTCGCCGTGGAACTCGCTAGAATAAGTTGCGATCATACACCTGATCTATTACCGGTTTTAAAAGAAGTTGAGGTTACTGATTCAGGAGGTGAAGGTTTGTATGCTATTCTTGAGGGAATGCATTTATACTTTCAAGGTCAACCTATTACACTTTTGGAAAAACAAACTGAGGTAAATAAATTTATATCTGATAATGAAGTTTTTGATGGTGAGTTTGGTTATTGCACTGAGTTTATTGTCGAATTAAAAAATAAGAAAAAATTCAAAAAAGATTTATTAATTTCGAAATTAGAGAAACATGGTAGTTCAATGGTTCTTGTGCAGGATGACTCATTTTTAAAGGTTCATATTCATGTCACTAGACCTGGTGATGTTTTAAATATTGCCAACAGCTTGGGACAATTTATAAAAATTAAGATTGAAAATATGACCTTACAAGCTAATGATAGTAAAAGAAATAAAAATGATAATAATAGTAATGATCAATGTTGTGACGATAATCAACATGATTGCGGTCCAATAAAAAAGACCGCTGTAATCTCGTGCAATTCTGGAACTGGCATTATTGATCTTTTGAAGGAAAATGGTGTCTCATATATTGTTGAAGGTGGGCAAACTAATAACCCATCAATAAATGACATTGTATCCGCTATTAACGCCGTAAGAGCTGAAACTATTTTTATTCTTCCAAATAATAAAAATATTATCCTCTCAGCCCAACAAGCCTCAACTATCGTGCAAGATAAAGAAATTATAGTAATTCCAACAAAATCGCAGGCCCAAACGCTAAGTATTTTATTTAACTATAGTGAGGAAAATAGTGTTTCTGATAATCAACAGCTAATGAATGATGCTCTTTTAAATATTCATTATGGCGAGGTTTCTCCTTCAATTAAAACTACTAAACTCAACGGTATTAAGGTTAAAGCCGGTGATTTTATGGCTATAAAAGAAGGAAGATTGAAAGATACAGATTCAACATTTAATGGTGCAGCAATAAAATTACTTCATGAATTAATTACTCCCGAAACGCAATTAGTTAACATTTTTTATGGCCAAGATGTTACTGAGTCAGATATAGATGAATTACAAAATTATATTGAAATAAATTTTGATGTAGATATCGAAATACACAATGGTGGTCAAAGTATTTATCCTTATTTAATTTCAGCGGAATAGGAGAATTGAAATGAAAAAAATAGTTTTCGATGTAATGAATAATGATAATGGCTATAAAGAAGCAATCCAAGGCGCATTGGCCTTTATGGGTAAAAATAAGGATTATCAAATTGCCTTAGTTGGTGATAAAAAACTTATTGAAAAAGAAATTAAAAACAATACTTATTTAATAAAAAAAGAAGATTTTATAATTATTGATTCGCCCAATTTAGCAACCATCAATTCTTCGATAAGAGACGTTTTAAAAAAGCCATCATCAATGTTGGATGCTTTTAATTATTTAAATGAGAATGATTTTGATGCAATCTTGAGCAGTGGTGATAGCGGGTCTTTTATTTCATTAGCAACCCTAAAAACAAAAAGATTACCAAACGTTTTTAGACCTGCTTTTATGCCCATATTGCCTACAATGTCTGACCATTTTTCCCTGTTATTAGATGCCGGCGCAAATATTGATACACCAGCTCAATATATTAACAACTGAGCTATTGTAGCTAGTAAATATTTTGAATTAATTTTTAAAAAATTTAACCCAAGTATTGGATTGTTAAATGTTGGCACTGAGGAATATAAGGGTAGCCAAAATATCAAAAACGCTTACACGCTATTAAAGGAAAATAAGAAAATTAATTTTTATGGATTTATTGAGCCTAACGATGCCATTGCCGGAAAGGTTGATATTATTTTAGCTGAAGGACAACAAGGAAATATATTTCTAAAAACTCTTGAATCTTCATTTATTAATTTTGGGAAACTTCTCAAGAAAATAATTTATAAAAATATAAAAACAAAGATAGCGGGTCTTTTTTTAAAAAATGATTTGAAAAAATTTAAAGAAAAATTTGACTATCGAAATATTGGCGGTGCATATATAATTGGTTTAGAAAAAATTGTTGTTAAAGCTCACGGTGGTTCTGATGAATTAGCATTTGAAAACGCATTAAACCAAATTAAGCTTTTGCTAGAAAAGGAAGATTTTATAAAGAACCTTTCAAAGCAATTGGGGGATATTGAAAATAATGAAATTTAATGGTAGTGATTTAAAAATCCTAGATAATGTCTTGCCCTTTTTAAAACAATTGGGAGTAAAAACAAAAGAATTAAGTGATGAACATTTGTTTATTTTAATAACTGCATTTACACATAAATCTTTTACGAATGAACATAAGACAAGACCTCATAATGAATATCTTGAATTCATTGGAGATGGTGTATTACAATTTGTTGTAACAAGTTGAATTGCCAATAAATTTCCGCAATATGAGGCAGGTTTAGCAAGTAAATTAAGAAGTAGTATAGTAGATAAAAATAACCTTGCCAAAATTGTTGAAAAGTACTCATTATTCAAATGATTAAGATATGGTAATTCTGCATTTTCCAATGGAACTAATATCAAAACGAAATCTAATCTTTATGAAGCATTTATAGGTGCTATATATTTGGTTTATGGTATTGAGGGGGTAAAGAAAATTACTGACCTAACATTATGAGAATCATTTAATTTGCAATGTAACAAAACCCATGTGCATCCTAAAAGCGAGTTGCAAGAATTATTACAACAATTTAGTCATTCTAGAATTGAGTATGTTACCGAAATGCTTCCTAACAATGAATTTGGTTCTATTGTATTGCATGAATCTCAAAGATATGGTGAGGGTTATGGTAAATCTAAAAAAGAAGCTGAAACTAATGCTGCAATTAATGCGCTGAAAAAATTAAGAAGAAAATAAATAAAAACGTCTTTTATGTTGAATACATACAAGACGTTTTTTAATTATAAAGGTTATTTTGTTAAAATAATTCAACTTGATTTGTATCATTTAAATTATCTAATATACCTAGTTTTTTTAGTTCGGAACAAATCTTAGAATTTACTTTTCCTCTCTGGCAAAGATCTTCGATAGATAAAAATTCTTGCTGATTTCGAGCATTAACTATTTGTTCTGCAACGGTATCACCTAGTCCATCAACAACAATAAATGGCGGTATTAAGGATTTGGTTTTTTCATCAACAATTCAATCTTTGGAATGAGATATTGATAAAGAAACGTTTTGGATTTTAAACCCTCGAGCATACATTTCCTTTGTTATTTCAAATGTGGTAATTAATGCTGACTCTTTTGTTGAAAGCGCATTACTTATATCGTTCTTTCTCTTTTTTAAATTCATTAACTTTATATCAACGCTAGTATACCCTTTTGACATTGTTTCAATATCAATTGCATCTGGTCTTATTGAAAAATATGAAGCGTAAAATTGTAGAGGATAATAAAGTTTATACCAAGCAATTCTTCAGGCCATAATAACATAAGCCGTTGCATGAGCCTTAGGAAACATATATTCAATTTTTTTCAGTGAATTAATGTATCAGTCTGGAACATTATTTTTTATTAATAGTTCCTCTTGCTCTGCGGATAAGCCCTTACCCTTACGGACTTTTTCCATTATTTCAAAGGCTTTTAATGGCTCGATATTTTTTCTTATTAATTCTTGCATAATATCATCACGACAACATACACAATCTTTTAATTTAAACCCTTTTTTGACTAACTCTTCAGCATTTCCGGCCCACACATTAGTTCCGTGACTTAGACCACTTAATAAGATTAAATCATTAAATGTGCGTGGTTGCGCTTCTCTTAACATGTTTCTAACAAAACCCGTTCCAAACTCTGGCAAACCATAAGCACCTGTAGTTTCACCATCAATCATTTTTGGATCGATTTTTAACGATTCAGTTGTATAGAATAACTTCATAACTTCTGGATCAGATTTTGGTATGTCTTTGGCATTTGTTTTTGTTAAATCTTCAAGCATTTTTATTGTTGTTGGATCATCATGACCTAGTAAATCAAGTTTTAAAACATTATCATGAATGGATTCAAAATTAAGGTGTGTAGTTTTTCATGAACTATTAACATCATTTGCGGGATAATTAACAGGAGTAAAGTCCTCAACATCAAATTCCTTGGGAATAATAATAATTCCTCCCGGGTGTTGTCCTGTTGTTCTTTTAACCCCCGCCGATTTATTTGCTAAGAAATCAAGAAAAGTTCTTGATCACGGCGTTTCACTTAATCGCACTTCTTCCATATATTTTCGGCAAAAACCATATGCGTTTTTTAAGGCAATTTTAGATATAGTTCCGGCCCTGAATGAATGATTTTCACCAAATAATTCCTTAACTAAATTGTGAATTTTTGGTTGATAATCACCACTGAAATTTAAATCAATGTCCGGAACTTTGTTAGCTTCAAAACCTAAAAAGGTTTCGAAAGGTATATTATGCCCATCTTTTGAGAGTTTTTTATTGCAATTTGGACAATTCTTATTAGGGAGATCCCATCCTGAATATATATTAGGATCATTATTTCATTCAAAATATTTGCATTTCAAACATAAATAATGTGGTTCAAGTGGATTAACTTCTGATATTTCTGATAGGTTAGCTACTATCGAGGAACCTACTGAGCCACGACTGCCCACTTGATAACCATCTTCATTTGAACGTTTAACTAATTTATGGCTAATTCAATAAATTACTGAGTAACCATACTTAATAATAGGGTTTAACTCTTTTTCTATTCTTTCAATGATTATTGGATCAGGACTTTTTCCATATTTTTTATAAAGATTTTCATATACTAAATTACGCAATTTAGTTGGTGAATCATCAAAGGTCGGAACATACAATTTATCTTTAATAACTTGTATGTTCTCAATTTGATTAGCAATTTTTTTGGGGTTATAAATAACAATATCTTTAATTAATTTTTCATCGCCTAAAAAAGCGAACTCATCTAACATTTGTCTAGTTGTTAGATATTGCAACTTTGGTTGTGTTTTTCTTTTTAATCAATGCACCCCACCACCAAGCGAAGGAGCGTTAATGTAAATGGCATGAATAGTTTTTTGAAAATCATAAACATATCTTGAATCAGATGTTGCAACGCACATTTTGTTAAGCTTTTTGCATTTTTCGATTAAGTCATGATATGCGAATTTAAGATTTTCTCATGAGATAAGTTCCTCACCCTCTACTAAATACACAAAAGATGAAATCGGTGGCAATTCAATATAATCAAAGTTAATTATTTCTTTTTCTATTGATTCATTTGTACCCAGGATTATTTTGTCCCATAATTTTGAGCGATGTGTCCCTGAACCAAACAAAATATTATTGTATTTTATTTTATCCTCAATGTAAAACTTTGGACCGTCATTATAATTTTTTGTTAGTGATGAAGATAGAATATTGAATAATTCTTTAAGCCCTCTTTGGTTTTTTGCTAATACTCTTATTTCGGAAGACATTATTCTGTTTGATCATTGTGTAGCATCAACATTTAACAGCTCGGATGCACTAATGATGTTTTTTTCAATGGCTAATCTTGTGATCATTTTTAATCAGACTTGAGCCAAAGCATGAGCATCATAATCAGCCCTATGAGCGTCGCTAAATGTATAAATAACATTATGTCTCTTACATACATAATTCATTTTATGTCTTGCTTCACTTTTATCTAAAAAATATGAAACCCACAAGGAGTCAACACAAATTAGATTGCTTGTATCAAGACCTAATTGTCTAAATTTTTCCATACACATATTTATATCAAACGCAGCATTGTGCGCTACACCAATGCGCCCGTTTAAAATAGAATGGATTTTTTTAATTCCCTCTTCAGGGGATAGCCCCCCTTCTAAAAGTTGTTCATTTATTTTGGTTAGTTCTTTGATTTTTTGGCTTAGTGTCTTTTTTGTTTTGATAAAAAACTGAATTTTTTCTACTATTATGCCATTTTTAATTATTGTAGCTCCAAACTCAATAATATCGTCAAAGCGGCATGATAGTCCTGTAGTTTCGAGGTCAAAAACAACGTACTCAGCTTCTTTTAAATCAAAATCCTTAAATTTTTCATATCCCTTAAAAATTAAATTTTTCTTTGAAATTGTAGATAGTGTTGCTCCGTATATAGGTTTAATTCTTTTTTCTTTTTTTAAGGCATTATAGAAAGATGGGAAACTTTGCACATTATCTAAATCCGTAATTGCGATAAATTCATGGCCATATTTTATGGCAGCTTTTATATATTCATTTGGGGAAGAAATTCCGTCTTGAACACTCATGTGTGTTCTTGTGGCTAAATCTATTCTTTTTTCAACCTCATTATCTTCGGCTAATGAAGTTATTGGCTCTGTTTTGGTAAATGCTTGCGCACCGTATGCCATTATAACCTTAGCTTGTGTAAATTTGTCATCAGTTAGCATACCCGTTACATAAATAGTATCGCCTTCATTGATAGAAGGTTTTTCTTCTGATTCGTTTTGAATAAAATTGACAGAAATAGCTTCGTTATAATCTGAAATTTTTAATGTTAAAAGGCGTTTGTTATTTTTTAACGATTTCCATTCTAAAAAATAAATTTCCCCCTTTACAATAACTCTTAGTTCTTCAAATGTTGTTAAGGCGGTAGCAATATCCATTTCAACTAATTTAGCCTTAGGTTTTGCGTAATATTTTTGGCCGCTACTATTTGTTATATTTTTATCTGGATTTTTTTGTGAAAAACTTAATTCCTCTTTTTGTTGAATTGAGTAGGAGTTTATTAAATTGTTTATGGTTTTTTTCTTACTATTATTTGAATTATCAGCTAATTTATAAATAGGTTTAAGAAATTCAAATCCTATTTTTTCTAGTCCTTGAACAATTAGGTTATTATTTTGTTTGAATTTCTCATATGCAGTTTTTAATGGAATAAGAAAATTTATTTCATTGTCAGTCACTTCTATATGAGCCGAATTTATAAAACCAGAAATGTCATTCAATGAAGGAAAACTTTTATCAATAACATATTTTAGATAGTCAGCAATGTTTTTTTTATCTAAAATAACATTTTGAATAATTAAATTAATGCGGCATTTTGGAAATCGAGACTCGACAGCTTTATGAAATTTCTTATATTCATTGATGTTAATATGTTGATCAAATTGTACATCAAAAACTCAGTTTTCAAATCCCTCTTTAATAGCAGGATGTACTAATAAAAGTTTAGCACCATCAAATTCATTAGATGGCTCAAATTTTACCTCTTTACATAGTTGTTTAAAATATTCATCCATCATATGAATTACCTCCAAATCTAATTAATAAATAATATTATTGAAGTCATGATTACAACAAATGAAGTTGAATCAAAACGATCCATAAAACCACCATGCCCTGGTATTAAATTTGAAAAATCCTTTATTCTATATAATCTTTTGATTAGCGAAAAAACAAGATCGCCTAGAATAGATATAAATGGTAAAAGGAATATGCCAGCTATTAATTGTTTTCAATTAGTAAAAATAGAAAATGTTTTGTTTTGTGTTATATGGCCTAAATACATTGTTATAAATACAAAAATCGATCCAAATATAAAACCTACAAGAGCGCCTTCTCATGACTTCTTTGGACTTATTTTAGGAGCCATCCCTCGTTTAATTAATTTTTTTCCAAATAAAGAACCGCCGACATAGGCCATCGTATCAGTGATAACTGGTATTATAATAATGGCGAAGACAAAATATAAATTTGCAGCGTTATATATAAACAAGCTTTTAAAAGCAAGGGGAATAAATCATGTTGAAAAAATAGCAATAAAATAAGAAAAAATAAAGTCTCTTTTTATGGTTTTAGTAATGAAAAGATTTACTAGAAATATGCAAGTTATAAAGAGAATTATTAGCAATAGCTGTAATGCTCTAAATTTAGATAGACTATCATATCCAAAAAAAATTGATTTTTTTATTTGTTTTGTTACTATCAATATATTTGAACCAGTTGTTTTTGCAAGACCTATAAAATTACTATGTTCTGGTTGCGCTGAGAACCAATCCAACGGAAAAGCCCAAACTAATACTGTTAAAATAGCTATAAGAATATTTTCCCATCTTTTTAAAATGTTATGAGAAAGAACCTCATAAGTTGCTCATGCAGAAATGATAGCAAAGAAGGAGAAGCCAATAACTTTTCCTGGTATTTTTCCAAAATATGTTATAAATAAAAAAGGCAATAAAATTAATGCTAAAATCATTGCTGACTTTATTCTTAGCTTAATATTTTTCATATTTAATAATTATAGACACTAACAGTTTATTAATGATGTAAAAAAAGTTTTATATTTATATTTTTTTATAGTAGATTTTGTAATAGATGATATTAAAGTTGTAAATATATTTAATTACAAAATTAAAACACACTTTTTTAGTCCGAGAGATGAAATACAAAAAATCTATAGCAAAATTTAAATAGACTTTCTCTTTAAATACTTTAAGAATTTGGATTATAGTTTTTAAGAAAGATAATTTTTATAAATTATTTTGTAAATATCATAATTTTATTCCAATGTAGCTTATCAATAAAAATTTCAATAATTGTATGCTAATATTAAACCCCCTTCTTTAAAAAAAGATATCGCTACACCGGACGATTATTTGAATTTTTATATGATATAATTTTTCCATGCAACAAAAAACTATCAATAAATTATTTTGTATAGATAATATATATATATATAATTAAGAAGTTTCCATTTTTAAAATATTCTCCTATTATTAATAGCAAACCTTGACATTCTTAAAGAAATTTAAGAATTTTTTTTGTATTTTTGATGAGTAAAACAATAAACATTTTGGAAACTTTTTCAGGTATAGGAGCACAAAATAAAGCAATTACAAACATAAACAAATTAAGAAATAAGGATGTGTTTAAGATAGTGGCCACCGCTGATTGAGATGCACGTGCCAACATATCATATGCCACAATGCATCATAATTTACATGATAATTATCTAAAAATATTGGCAAATAATAATTTAACCGCTGAGTTACAAGTGAACGAATTTTTGAAGCAGTTTTGTTTATCTCTTAACTCAAAAACGCCTGCAAAGATTAAATCTAAAAGCCTTAAATTCAAAAAATATCTTGCTGCATCAATACTATTAAGTAATAATCAAGTAGATATTCGTAAGTTAGATCCAAATATATTAAAAAAACACAACATTGATTTAGTTACTTATTCCTTTCCTTGTCAAGGACTTTCAGTTGCAAATATGGGTAGAGCAAAAGGAATCAACAATGATGAATCTACTTCATCACTTGTTTGACAAATCTATCGAATTTTGTCCAATTCCTATCATAAACCAAAGTACTTAATAATGGAAAATGTTAAGAATTTATTGTCTCAAAAATTTATGACTGAGTATCAAAAATGAGTTGCGTTTCTTGATGAATTGGGTTATAAAACATTCACAACAGTAATTAATGGTTTAGATGCAGGTTCGATACAAAAAAGAGAACGTGTGTTTGCATTAAGTGTGTTAAAAAACATATATACTCCATTTAGTAATGATTTTGAGTTTCGTGATTTTATTAACAAAATAAATCAAGCAAAAAAATTAAGTCTCGAACAACGAAAAGAACGTTTTAAGAATATCTTTGATTTTAGAAGCAACACAAAAGAAAATATCGATATGTTGATTAATAACACACCTTCTCGACTAAGAATGGTTAATACACAAAAAATAATTAATGATTCTAAAAACTACATCATTAATACATTGACTACTAAACAAGATAGGATACCATGCACTGGAATTATTAAGTGCAAAAACAATAATAAAGCAAAACTTCAATATAGGTTTATAAGTCCACGTGAAGCATTTATGTTAATGGGCTTTGGAAAAGAAGATTATGACAAAATAAAACTTTTTTATGATGAAGGAATATTAACAAAAGAGTCATTACTTAAACAAGCAGGAAACTCTATTGTTGTTGAAGCAATTACGTCAGTGTTTAACGCTGTTGAAGAAATAGAAAAAATAAATGGAGATTTAAATGAGTAAAATAAGTAAGAAAGAGTGAAAAAAATTTTTTAGTAATAATGGATATAAAAATTGAAAAATTGACACAAGTATTACAACATATATTGATAATTCTGTTGGTAATTGAATTCCAAATATCAATGATACAAATAAAAAAATATATATTTTTAATAGAAACAACAAAAAATACCAAGCTTTTTTAGGTGAGGAAAGACAAGGCATTTTATTCTATAGATCTAAAGATAATTTATACGCTCATTCAGTATATAGACAAATTATTGATGTTCTTTATAGTACAAGAATAGTTTTCAAAAAGAATGATGATTATTACGTGAGCGATCAATTTATTACATTTTTAAATAGCAAAACTAGTAAAGATAATTCTTGATTAATATATCAATTCATAAGAGAAAATCTTGGTTCACTTTTAGAAGAATATATAATTAAACCTTTAGAATCTTTTGAGAACTATCAGTCCAATAATGATGCAAATTACAAAAAAAATGAGGATTTACAAGTAACTAAATATTGGTTTAACGTTTTGCTAAGAGTTGATAAAAAGTATTTAAGCCGCTATTTTATTAAATGTTGAGACATTGAACCAAAAGGGGCTGATTTTGATAAGTTCGTATCTAATATTGTGGGTGAAGACGGTTCACAAGAAAGCAATCAAGTATTAGAAATGTTTAGAAACATCATTGATAAAATAGCAAATATTACAAATGTTGCAAATATTATGTGGGAGCTTCAAGAGATAAATGATTTAGTTGATTTTAAGATACCAAACCTTAACAGTGAATATAGTAATCCATTTTTAGATAAACTGGACGATGCAACAACAACCATTAAGGAACTTTCGGAAATATTATCTTTTAAAGACATTATTCAATCGCAAATAGCATTAAGATACCAAATACCTATATTTCAAAGATCATACTCATGAGATGAATATATCATTAATGGACTTTTTCAAAATATTTTAATTGATTCCAAAAACGCACGTCAAGGACACGATCAGACAACATTTTTGAATACTATAATTTTAATGAGTATTAATTATAAATACAATATTATTGATGGACAACAAAGAATAGTTTCGCTATTACTAATTTATTTAATGTTATTGAGAAAAGTTATGTCTCTCAATCAGGAAGAAGCTAAGAAAATTTTATTGTCTGATAACGGGCATAACAACATTAAAATTATTAAGAAAATGCTAGAAGATTTTAAGTCTCAATGTCCTGAACACTACACTCAACTATACAATCTATTTTTTAACGCTAAAGAAGTCGACCGTTCAACAAGATTTTATGAAAATTACAATGAAATAGTGCGCAATTTCGATAAAGAAATAACAAAGGATAACATCAAATCAATATGTAAATACTTTTTGAATAATGTAAAAATTAATATTGTTTCTATACAAGAGTACAATAGAGGAGACCTAACTAAAATATTTCAAAATATAAATCAATATAGCAAGCGTCTTGGAGTTTTAGACTTATTAAGAAATTTAATTTTTCAGCACACAACAAACCGCGTAAATATTAATGAGTTTAATAAGACAGTTAATATTTATTTTAGAAAATCAAATAAATTAGATAATGATGAAGACATTAAAAAAATAGTGACATTTATTGATGCTTGACTTGTTAAGGAAGGTGAAGCAGATAAAATAGAAGAAATAAATTCAAACTACTACGATATTACAACTAGAACATTTGAAAAATTTAAAATTTTCACCTCTCATAATTCAAATGCGCGAAACATAATTTATGAATTATGAAAAGAGTTTGTATATTACGAATATGCATTTACTGGGTGCGTTGAAAAAATAGAAAATATTATAGATTCTAATTTAACCGTGTTTAAACATGAATGTGTAGAGTTTAAAAATTTTGTTGATGACTTTATTAAAAAAATTAAATATATTAATTTTATTAATTTGCAAATCAATAATATAACATCGGGTGGTTCTAAATCTATTTATGTTCCTTTAATCATATCAATCCTAAACAAATTAAACTTTTTTCCAAATGTTGATTTAAATGAAGAAAATCTTATTATTTTGTCTAAAGTACTATACAAAATTGAAAAGTTTGACACATTATGGGAACTTGATTTTAAAGGACAATCTCTAGGTACATCAATAATTAATAAAACAAATAAATTGTTATTCAAAGATAATAAACCCGTAGATGTTGAATTTGTTAATCTAATTTATAAAGAATTTATTAAGATGCTATCGTTAAATGATGAAGACGATAAAAATATTAAATTATTGCGCGAACATCTTAATAATAAATTTAATTATGAAATAACTGATGAGAATTCATCATTTAAACCAGTGTCAAATAAACTGTATAAATTAATTATTGCACGTGTATTTAGCGGTTTCAAAAATAAGCGCGAACAGCCTTTTTGATATGAAAAGTTTAGAAGTGAAGATGAACGTCAAAATGATTTAAGCTATTTAAATTTAAGTTATGAACACATATTGCCGCAAAAACCTTCACCAGAAGATCGCAAAGATTTAAAAAATATGAATATTGATTTTAATACAGACTATATGACACTAGTTTACAAGATTGGTAATGGTGATTTAATGTTTAAGCCGGATAACTCAAGATTAAGTAATGAAATGGTTAAAGATCCAAGTAAATATAATATGGTATCAAAAACAAATTTTGCATTAAACACACCAATAATGTCCTTGCTACCAGATAAAGATGGTAATTTTACTGAAATATCTTTTAGCCCAATAGTTGAAGAACCTATTAAATGTCTTGAGGATTTTAAAAATCGAAAAAAATCTATTGATGAACGTACAAATCAAATTATTGAAGCCTATATTTATATTATGTTTAGCGATAAAGCAAATAAATTAAAGTAATATTAATTAGAAAATGCACTATATAAAACATTAATTGTAAACAAAACAAAAATATCTATAGTCCCTAAGATGAAGTATCTAGATTCCTAGATATTTTCAAAGAAAAATGAGATTATTAGTATCACTATGCGCTTAAAAGTTGACAAAAAAAACATCGATGAACTAATTGCTTTTTTTAATTTTCTAACCAAAATTAGAAAGCTTATTTATACAACAAATGTCATCGAAAATTTAAATAGAAATATTAGAAAAATATCAAGAAACAAAACTTCATTTCCTACTGATGACTCTTTAATAAAGATAGTTTATTTTGCAATCCAAAATCAGTTAGAAAAATGAAATAAAGTTGTTCCTAACTGAGGCCCTGTTTTTGTATAATAAATTTACATTTGTGTAATTGCTAATCTCAAATCACTTACTAAAAAGTAAGTCAGGGATTAACTTACACATTTTTTTACACTACCTTTAGAATTTTGCGCAATGTTTTTTATTAAAAGAGACAATTTGTTAAAATCCCGTTTGTGAATTTATTAATAATTTAAGTTTAATTATTTCTTTTTTTATTTTTTATAATTAAAAGACCCTTCCTAATAAAATTTCTTAAGAAAGGTCTAATAGATTTACACAAAACTTTTTTAGTTTTAATGAGATACATTAATCTTTTATTATAGTTTTGCCTTTTTGCACAAGTATACTTCTTATAAATTTACTTATTTTTTTATTCTCAGTAATTCCGATGAACTATTTTGATTTTATTAAATTGTCATTAAATCTTTTTCTTTTATTTTAGTTAGTGAATTTATATTTTCAATTGATTTGTCTATCTCTTTTTGGATTTGGTCCAAATAATTCTTTTGTAGATCTTCTGACAGTTCTTTATCTGCTTTGATGTGTTTATTAATATCCTGGCGGATTTGTCTTATCCCCACCTTTGCTTGTTCAGCGATTTGATTTAATAACTTAGTCATTTCCATACGTTTTTCTGTTGTCATTTGCGGATAAATTAATCTTAATTGATGTCCCATATTAATAATAGTAATATTTAGTTTTTGGTCTATAAGAGTTTTTTCAACTATTTTTAGAATTGCCATATCATAAGGTTTAACTAATAATTCTAATGGGCCATTTGAACTTATTGAAGCTAATTCATCTAAATTCATTCACGATTCATAGTAATTAATTTTAATTTTATTAATCAAAGCGGGGTTTGCTTTTCCGACAGCAACTTTTAATGATTGCACTTCAAAATTGTCGATTGTTTTTTTAATATTCTTTTTTAAATCTTCTATATAAAAACTTAACTCCATAATTCCTCTATTTTTTATTAGCAATGATTGTATTTGGTATCTTATTTTCAATAGCTCTTAATAATGCTTCATTTTCATTAATATCAAAAACTATTATATCAATATTATTTTCTTTTGCCATTGATGCAGCGGTTTGATCAATAACCTTAAGGTCTTTTTCAAGCAATTCATCATAAGTTAATGTATTGAATTTAATTGCATTTTTATTGAATTTAGGGTCACTATCATACACACCATCAATATTGTTTTTACCCATTAATATTGCATCGGCTTCTATTTCGGAAGCATATAATGTTGAAGCGGTGTCTGTTGTAAAAAAAGGTCTACCAGTTCCGCCAGCAAAAATTACTACTTCGCCACTTTTTAGGTATTTTTTAGCCTTTTCATTTATATAAACCTCGCAAACCTTGGGATCTAGTGTTAATGAAGATAATACTCTAGTTTGTAATCCGTTATGTTCGAAACCTGATTGTAAGGCAAGTGCATTCATAGTCGTTGCTAGCATACCAATGTAATCAGCTCTAACTCTTTGAATACCATTTTTCGCAGCGCTTGTTCCTCTTCAAAAATTACCGCCGCCAACAACAATTGCAACCTCGACATTATTGGCAATAATAACTTTAAGTTGTTTAGCAAATTTTTCAACTAGTTCATAGTCAATAGCTAAATGTTTTTCTTTATTTGCTAATCCTTCTCCTGAAAGTTTTATTAAAACCCTTTTATATTTGTAAGACATTAAATAACTCCTCTAAAAAGTTTTACTATTTTTAAAATTATATATTTTTTAAAATTAATATAACTATTTTAACTCAACAAAATAAGTACTTTTAACCCAGTTTCTTATCAAGCAATATAAGTTTTTGCCTTGCTTTTTTAACAGCATCAAATGCGCCTGGTCTTGACATTGCCAACTCATCAGCAATTTCAGCAAAAGATAAATCTTCAATCAAATGGAGATATAGGGCTTGCTTTTGTGATTGTGGTAATAATTGCCCATATTTATCAAACAATTTAATAATTTTTTCTCTTTCTTCAATATCTTCCATTATTCATTTATACCTTTCATTAAACCATAAATATATGAATCAAGATCAAATTCGGCTAAATCGTCTATCCCTTCCCCTAAGCCTATGAATTTTACGGCTAGATCAATTTCATCTTTAATTGTTAATACAATCCCTCCCTTTGAGGTTCCGTCCATTTTTGTCAAAATAATTCCAGTTAGATTTGTCGCTTCGCCAAAAGCTTTTGCTTGTGAAATACCGTTTTGGCCAGTTGTAGCATCTAAAACTAATAAACTTTCATGAGGAGCGCCTGGTATTTTGGATTGCAGTACTTTATTAATTTTAGCTAATTCATGCATAAGGTTAATTTTGTTTTGCAATCTTCCTGCAGTATCAATTATTAGAACATCATAATTATCGTTTTTAACTTTATCAATTGCGCGATAAACAACTGCCGCAGGATCTGTTTCATTGTTAAGCGGTTTTACTATATCTGCCCCAACTTTATTAGCTCATATCTCTAACTGTTCAACGGCTGCAGCTCTAAATGTATCTGCAGCAGCAATTAAAACTTTTTTTTGTTCTTGAATTAACTTGTGAGCGATTTTAGATATTGAAGTAGTTTTACCAGAGCCATTAACACCGACAACCAAAATTACATTAATTCGGTTGTCTTGAACATTAAGACTTGTATCAATAATTGAATTAGAGGCATAGAAAGTAAATAATTTGTCTGCAATAATTTCATTAATCAATTTAGGGTCTTGAATGTTTTCGTTTTTAACTTCTTTTTTACATTCATTAATTATTATTTGAACTAATTTTATTGAAATGTCTGACATAATAAGTAATTCTTCGAGTTCATCAAAGAAATTATCATCAATTTTATTATGCCTATTTTGTATTTGTTTAATGCTTTCAATGAATGAGGAATTTGATTTAGATAAACCTGCTATGTAATTTTCTAATTTATTTTTTTTGTTTAATTCTTTTGCAAGATTTTTCTTTTCCTTACTTTCTATTTTAGCTTGTTTTTTTGCAATCCTTTCCTCTTTTGTTCCAAAAAGTTTATCTTTTAGTTTTGACCAGAAACCCATAATTTCTCCTATATGTTTTGATATGATTTTATCTATATATTTTATTATAAAAATTATAATTATGTTTTTAGTAAAATTAATAGATAAACTATGAATATTAAAGCAATTGAAAACGACAAGTATTTTAAACAAAAATATAACTTCAAATATCTTTTAAGGTTATCTTTTCCCATTTTTATTCAGACATTATTTTTTGCCACAGTCACCATTGCGGGATCATTAGCTGTCAGTTTTTATAATCGTGTTTATCATGCTGATGGGTCTTACAATGGCTATTATTTTTATACTTTTGCAAAGATATTTGTTGTATATAAAATAATAACCTTCTTGCCATTATTATTCCAACTTGGTGTTTTAGTTGTAGCATCCAACCTTTATGGTCAAGGAAAGCAAAAAGAAATTGCAAAGCTTCTTTGATCAGCTTTTTATTTATCACTAATTTTGAATGGCGCAATATATTTAATTGTATTTTTTAGTGCTCCTAAACTTTTATCACTTTCAGGCGCTAAAAATACTTTTATTATTGGTTGAAAAAAAGAAGTTGACTATAACAATTTTATAAGTAATTTAAAGAAATCTAACTTAAAATTAGAGCAGGTTTATCAACTTGATTTAAATCATAAAATATTTGTTGGTGGATTTGCTGATGGGATCAATTATATTCCAACTAATGTTGAAGTAGAAGTTAAAAATGAACATAGTTTTGCTATAAAATTTTTAAGAATTGGTACTATTGATATTTTTATAACTTCCATTGCTTTTATAATGAATTCTTCATTGCAAGCAATAAAGAAAAATAAACTTGCTATAATTGGCGTAATTGTTGGAACAATTGTTAGAACAATTTGAATTTTTATGATTCTATTTGTAATAAAAAATGCATTCCTAGCCTCACTTGAAATTATCATAGGTTCATTAATTAATATTGTGATATCTAGTATCTTAGTGAAAAAATATGTTGTCAAGAATCATAAAATTAAGTTTAAAGAAACATGGAATAATAAATATATTAAGGAAATTCTTAAAATCGGTTTCCCGATCTCACTAGAAACAGGGATTTGATTTGTTTCGCAATATTTATTATCCAAGGCTATTCCGGACGCTAAATTAAATGATAGGTTTATTGGTCTTTGAAGGGCTTTGAATAATATCTATGATTTATTTGCTGCTTATTTGCTAGCGTTAAGTTATGTTACCTCATCTGTTGTGGCAACACAAATCGGAAAAAATAAACTTGATAAGGCTAAAAAAATTGGTAATTTAGCTTATAAAACTGGTTTTATAGTTCAGCTATTATTCGGCATTTTGGGAATTATTTTAACTTACCCTTTGTTTAAAATATATTCAATAGAGACAAAATTAATAAACCAATATTGTTACATTTTAATGAGCGTTTTTGCGATTAAATCATTGATGGATGTGGGGCCATTAACAACATTAAGATCTTTGTGGGGAGCCAATGATGTTTGAATGCCTAATTTAATTTCTATATTCACAATGATTGGATTACAAACTAGTTTTGTATATATTCTAATTCTTTTTGGAAGCAATAATATAAGTCAAGAAATATTTTTAATAAGTTTAAGTTCTATTGCAATAATTGATCCATTATTTAGGACTTTATTATATTTGTTGCGCTGAAATACAGATGCTTGGAAGAAATTTGCAAAAAAACTTTAAAGCAGCAAATATCTAAAATTAAATTATTGATTTTTTAAAAAAAGAATTATTATGTTATGTTCATAGTATAAAATAAGCGTTAATATAATGGCGATGCACTATTTTTTTAAAAATATATAATGTGCAAATGTTATTTTTCGTGGATATTTTTTCACCTTTTTGGGGAGCAGCATAATATAAGCACCTTCTTTGTTATGCAATAGATAATAAAGATTAATGAATAATTTTTAAGAATTAATAGGCAAATAAAACAAGGTTATTTTTATATTGTTTCTTAATATTTAATTACGAAATCATATCGTTTAATAAAACAATCTTTAAGATTAAAATTTTAATGCTTATGATTAAATAAATCAAATATTTAATAAAGTTATGCCTAATTAATTTTAGATAATAGGTTTTAGCTTAAAATCGGAATAATTAAATAGTTTTTAATCCGAAAAACAAAAAAATAAATAAAAAAATCAGCCATTAGCTGATCAAAAATTATTTGATTGAATAGTGAAGATCATTGTTTTCTTTAAGCGCGTTAGTTAGTTGTTTTTTAACAGTATCATTTTCAATGGTTAATTCTACGCTATGAGCATCACTATTTTTTCCAAAGAAGAAAAACATTTTTTCTGAAACACGAGTAACATTTTTTGGTAAGTTAAGCATTCTAAATTCATTTAGCGCCAACGCCGAGTCTTCAATAGTGTTAATGTTCTTTAAATTTATTTGAGTTAATTTATTTTTAGCGAGAACACCAAAACTTAGTTTTTTTAGTCTTGTCGCGGCTTCGATATTGATTGAAGTTATTTGATTGTTATAGAATGCTTTTTCATTTATTTCTGCAATTGATGATGGTAGTTCTACTTTAGTTAATCTATTGTTTGCAAAAGCTTCCTCTTCAATTTTTGTTAGGTTATTTGAAGAAATATCAAATTGAATTTCTTTTAATCCTAAATTGGCAAAAGCACCTTTTTCAATAATTTCTAAACTGCTAGGAAGAATAATTTTTTCTATATTAATCTCATTTTTTTTAATATCAAAGATTCCTGGTGCAGCAAGAAATTCAGGAGCTGCATGCGATTGCTCATTAGTGTTTAAAAACAAACCATGTAATGAATTTCCTGAGAAGGCTCCAGCTGGAATAACCTTTAGATTAGTTTTGCTTAAATCTAGTGTTTTAGTATCTTTTTTATAGTTTTCTCTACCAGCCGTTCCTAAAACGAAGGCTTTCGCAAAATCATTCAATGATTCGCCTCTCGAACACGAAACAACAAGAGCAGTAGAGATGCAAGGAACAGAAATACTTGTTAATGTTAATAATATTTTTTTTGCTATCTTCATAATTAACTAATTGTATCATAATTTTATATAGAAGGGATGTTTCTGATAGATAAATATGCTTAGTATATAATTTAAATTATGAAGAATTTTAAACTTGTTTCTGACTATAAGCCATCTGGCGACCAACCCCAAGCAATTGATAAATTAATTCAGGGGTTAAAAGAGGGCAAAAAACATCAAGTTTTATTAGGCGTTACAGGGTCTGGTAAAACATTCACCTTGGCCAATGTTATTCAAAATAGCAATAGACCCGCTTTAGTGATTAGTCATAATAAAACTTTAGCTAGCCAATTATATAACGAACTTAAAGAACTATTTCCCGAAAATAAAGTTGAGTACTTTGTTTCATATTTTGATTATTATCGTCCTGAATCTTATTTGCCTAAAGATAATTTGTTTATTGAAAAGTCGTCTACAATTAATAAAGAAATTGAATCAATGAGAATTTCAGCTTTTAATTCATTACTCAATAGAAGGGACACTATTGTTGTCGCATCTGTTGCAGCAATTTATGGCGCTTTTAATCCACATGAGTACAAGAAATATTTATTAAATATTTATGTCGGAATGGGCATAAGCATCAAGGAAATAAAATATTCATTAGTACAAATGGGCTATCAAAATAAAAAGATCTATCCTGATATTGATTTTGGTGAATTTTCTGCATATGGTTCTGTCTTAACAATATGCCCTGGTTATAAGCATAATGGCCAAATAAGAATAGAAGTTAATGAAAATAATATAATTGAGAGTATTAAAATAATTAATTCTATAACTAAGGATGTTATTGAAATTATTAGCAGTACTACCATTTTTCCATGTACCACTTATATCATGAATAAAGATTGAATTCAAATGATATCTGCAGAGATTAAAGATGAATTATCTAGCCAGCTAGATTTTTTCAAATCGAATAACAAACTCCTTGAGTATGAAAGGCTAAATGAGCGTATTAATGCTGACATTGCTTCTATTGAAGATTTTGGTTATACAAAAGGCATGGAAAATTATTCAAGATATCTTGATCGTAGACTGCCGGGTCAAAAACCTTATACAATGTTTGATTATTTGCCAAAGGATGCTGTGATTTACATCGATGAAAGTCACTTATTATTACCGCAATTGGAAGGAATGTATCTCGGCGATAAATCAAGAAAAGATACTCTTGTTGAATATGGTTACCGTTTACCATCTGCTCTTGATAATAGGCCATTAAAATATGAAGAATTTTTTGAGTATGATTTTCCTCGCATTTATATGTCTGCAACACCAAGCAAAAAAAGAGAAATTGAATATGCTAATGGTGAGGTTATTACACAGATTATTAGGCCAACTGGGCTGTTGGATCCAGAAATCGAGATTATGCTTAAAGAGAATCAACAAGCCAAAATATATGATTTACTAAAATCGCAGATTCAAAGAAACGAAAGAACATTAATATTAACCTTGACAAAAGAAAGCGCAGAAGAATTTTCGGATTTTTTAAAAGAAAAAAAATTTAAATCAGCTTACATTCATCATGAATTAGAAATTTTTGAAAGAAATGCTATTCTAGCAGGCCTTCGCATGGGAAAGTTCGACGTTGTAATAGGAATTAATTTATTGAAAGAGGGCATTGATTTACCTGAAGTTAGTTTAATTATTGTTTTGGATGCTGATTTAAACGGATTTTCAAGAGATACATCTTCGCTTATTCAAATTGTTGGTAGAGCCGCAAGAAATGACCATGGAAAAGTAGTTTTCTTTGCTGATAAAGTTTCTGAAGCAATGAAAGAAACTATAGATGATAATTTAAAAAAGAGAGAAATTCAAATAAAGTTTAACAAAGAACACAATATTATTCCAAAAACAGTTATTAAACCGATTCCCAAAATTAATGTTGATCTTATTTTGAATTCTAAATTTGGTAATGATTATAAATTAAAGGCTAAAAAGTCATACATTAATGAATTAATTAGAGAGATGCAGCTAGCTTCAAAGAAATGAGATTTTGCAAAAGCTCAGGAAATAAAGGATTTGTTATTTGAATTAGGTTATGATTTTGATAAAAAATAGCTTAAATTAAAAACAAAAATTTATAATTTTATTTTTTTAAAATTTTATAGTAAATATTGCAAATTTAAAAGAGGGCAAACCTAAACTATATATCTCCTAGATGATATTTTTTATAAAGTAGTAAAATTTATATTATGAAAAATAAAAGCAAAAAGATGAAAATATTATTATCACTATGTGCATCACCACTTGTGTTGTTGCCATTGATTGCTGCAAGTTGCGGTAATAAAAATAATAATGATGTTGATCATAGCAAAAAGCCGGAAGAAAAGGAAAGCCAAGAAAAAGATAATGGAAATAATGACCAGGACTTAAAACAAAATCCTGAAAAAGAAAAAAAAGAAGAAGGAAATAAGGATACAAAGGACCCTGGCCAAGATAAGGGCGACGATAATAAAGAACAAAATAATGGATCAAGTGATTCTTCATCTACTCCACTACCAAAGAATCCTGGTGAAACTGAGCATAATAAAGATGATGAAAAGAAAGACAAAGAACCTTTGCAACCTGATCCAAGTGGCGACAATAAGGTTAAATATGGACATTGAAATATTTTAAATTTCACGGGTGATTTAACAAAACAAGAAAAGAAAACCAAAAGAATTGCTTATCTAGCAAAACAAGAAAATTTTGATGTTTTGGGCCTAACTGAGGTTGATAATGCCGATGGTGTTAAAAATATTGTTGATGAAATGAATAAATTATCAAGTTCAAATATGTATGCATACATAGCTTCAGAGAAATTGAAAGGCGATAAATTTGGACCTAATGTTGCAGAGCATGTAGCAGTTATATATAACACAAAAGAGATGGAACCAGAAGCATTTTCAAATGGCAAAATTGGCTATAGTTATACACAAGAATTCACTATTAATTCTAATAGTGAAAAGGCCCAATACGCTAGACCTCCCTATGGTATAAAATTTAAATATAAATTAAAACCAGATGTTAAACTAACTTTTGTATTCGATCATTTTGACGCTCCAGGGGTTTCTAGATCAAATAAAAAAATCGGTGAAAAAATAAAAAAAGGGGTTGGAACATTCGAATATAGAGAGGGCCAACAACTAGTTAATGTATTAGATTATTTTGATTCAATAGATGGACCTCAAAGCAATATTTTCTTTGGTGGAGACACTAATATAAAACACGGAAAACAATCATTTGTTTTTAGTACACTTGAAGGAAAATATAAGTCTGTGTTTGGTGACACCGACAAATTTAGCACATCACTTGGTACAAGCAAAAGATTCTCAGAACCATATGATAAACTTTTTTATAAAACCGATTATAAACTTGAAGAATCTGGCATCTTTGATATTTATAAAACAAAAGAGGATAGCAAACTTGTTGAAGAATTAACAAAATTGGGAATTGAAATTAGTCAAGATGAAAAAATTCGAAACGGTTCTGTGCTTTCGGATCATACTTATGTGTGGGCCGAGTTCCTAATTAAATAAAGCGTAGACCGCTTTATTTTTTTTAATTTCTTATAGAAATAAAAAAAGTTGCTAAAATTATTTTAATTAAATTCTTATAAGATTTCAATGAATAATTTTGATATGGGGGAATATGAACAAAATAAATTTTTTTGCACTAGGTGGATTGGATGAAAATGGTAAAAACTCTTATGTTTTGGAGATTAATGAAAAACTTTTTATTATTAATTCAGGAACTAAGGTGCCAATAAATTCGCATAACGGGATTGATACTTTAATTTGTAATTATGATTACCTTGTGAAAAGAGAGAAAGATATTGTTGGAGTGTTTATAACCGACGTTAAAAATGAATCATTTTCTGCTATTCCTTGATTATTAATGAGAATTCCCAACCTAAAAATTTATACAAGTCCATTTAATCGTATTGTTATTATGGATAGAATTTCAAAATATAATATCAATAATCATAGTTATGACGTAAAAACAATTAGCATGCCTATTGAATTTAATGATGTAGTTGTTACTCCTTTTGATCTAGCTGGTGGATTGATTGGACAAATAGGTTTTAACTTCGAATATAAGGATGGAAATATTCTCTTTATGGCAAATTTTGTTGATGGAGACTTGGGCCCTTATGGAAAAACTGATGTTCCTAAAATTAGACAAATTATCAATAATGGAAAGAAATTGCAGTTATTAATCTTAGATTCCGGGCATTCGAATTACCCTGGAAGAAGTATAGATAAACTTTGAATTTCAAAAAAAATTGAATATAAATTCAAGGAAACTCCCAATAACAAGAGAATAATAGTTGGTTTGTATGATGAAGATATGATAACAGCACACGAAGTTTTAGTTCTAGCCAAAAGATATAATCGTCCTGTTGTTACATATGGAAGAAATTATTCACAATTTATTAATTTAGTATCAAAAATTAATCCAGATCTTCAATTACCAGAATTCATTGATTATCGTGTTGCTAATGAAACAAAGAATGCGGTAATTCTTGTTACTGGCGCTATTGAAAGGCTATATTTAAGATTCATTAGAATCGCATCAAATAATGACGTTTATTTAAAACTTAGATCTGATGATGCAGTAATAATAATTGCGCCTCCTGTAAATGGCCTTGAAGTTAATTACGCATTGACATTAGATGAAATAGCCAGAAACACACCAAATTTAATTGAATTAAGCTCAGATCAGTATTATTCATGTAATCCTGCTAAAGAAGATATATACAATATAATCAAAACATTAAAACCAAAATATTTTATTCCTATACAAGGACTTTATCGTTATTTAGTGGTTGCATCTCATGTAGCGCGTGATGCAGGGATGAATTTTGGCAATTGTATAATTTTGCAAAATGGTAAAGTGGCAGAATTTTTAAACAATGAGCTTATATCTCAAAAACATTCTATTAAATCTGTTGGAGATACAATTATCGACGGTTTTGGCGTTGGCGATATTTCTCAGGAAGTAATTAATGAACGAGAAAATCTTTCGAGAGACGGAGTTATTGCAATAAGCACTTTAGTTGATTATAAAACCAAACAACCAATTGGTCAACTTCATATTTCTTCTTATGGGATAATCACTAAAGACAATAAAGAAACTATTACCTTAATTGTTAATGACATGGTTTCCAAAGAATTTAAGGATAAAAAGGCTAATGATATTGATTTAAAAGAAATACAGGAAAAATTACGGAAAAGTATAAAAAGAAAAATATTTAAGGTGCTATCAAAAGAACCAATGATTGTTATAACTTTATATGAAATTTAGAGGATAATATGGCATCAGAAGCAAATATTGAAAATGATACAAAACAAGAGCAAATTCCTAAAAAAATAAAAAGAAAAAAGACATATTTTTGATCCAAAGACAAACCTTTTATTTGGACTATGATATGTTTTATAGTTGTGTTTTTTACTGTTGTATCTTTTTTAAATGTTAAGGGCTTGACGACAATACATACATACACTTTTGGAATGTTTTTTGGTTTATTTTCTCCTATTTTTTTTCTATATTTGTTTTTTTTAGCAATTAAGAATATCTTTAAAATGAAAAACACATATTCTGTTGGTGTTTTCCATTTTAGCTTATGGCGGCTTTTGTTTATTTTTATTGCGCTAATTTTATTGGGTACATCAATTTACTATGCTAAATTGAAGCCGGCACCATATAATTCTAAAAATGCTTTTTTAGCAATATTTGATAAATGGTATTCTGATTTTAAGAATGAACAAAATTTATGATTGCCAAATAAATGAAATGCAGGTTTGATTAATTCATTTATATATGTGGCGATGGCTTTTCCTGGTAATAAGATTGGAATCGTTTTATCGTTTATCATTCCTATCATTATTTTGGTAATTAGCTTATGTTTCTTTTTTATTAGTGATTCAAAATTGAAGAAAATATCACCAAGAAATAAAAAGCTAAAAAGAGATATGGAAGTAAATAATCTTAATGCTAACTTAGATAAGAAAGATATTTTTTCTGAAGATAATGCCACCAGGGAGACAATACTGATTGATGATACATCAATAGCGCAAAGTCAAGAAGTATACATTCTTGATGATAGTGCCTTAAGTGATTCGAGAGAGGTAACTGCTGATAGTATATGTATAATTCCAGATGAACCTGATTTTAGCACGCAGGAATTTGAAGCTTCAATGTATGATGATCAAAATCGAGAAAATATTACTAATGGCTTAATTGATGAGCAAAACATTAGTACTCTAAATTCTGGTGATTTGGATATTAATCCGGCGGGCCTAAAAAAAATTGATGAGCAACAAAAAATATTGATTGATAAACAAGAAGAATCTGTTGTTTTAAAAAATGAGGAAGTTAATAAAAAAGAAAATATTTTTGATCAGGATGATCTAGGCATTGAAAAAAAGAAAGATTTTAAAATTAATAGTGCTTTTAATAATAAGAAGCAATATGAAAAGCCAAAACAAAACTTTACTTTGATAAAAGATAAAGAAGATCTATTTTAAGGAATAATTAAGATATGAATGCAAGTACTTTGGAACAAAACAAATTCAAGAAAATAGACTGAAATAAAATTTTTTCCAACCAGATTAATACTTTATACGAACCATTAGCATTTAATATTAAGCCAGCTCTTGATAAAATTTTTGAGGAAGAAGTCTATAAGAATAATGAAAACGAAATTAAAATTGTTGATGAAAATATTAATAAAATAAAAGAACTAGAGCAAGAAATTATCAAGAACAAGAAGGAAAACAAAATTAATTCTAGGAAATTTGTTAATGGTTTGATAATTTTTCTTTTCTTTTTAATAATAGGTTTATTTTTTATCCGTATCTTTAATAATAATAAAAAAACTATTAAAGATTTCAAAGAATTTAAAAGTAAAAAGCTATCTATTATTCAAACAAAAATAAATGAAAATAATAGTATACTAGCAACAATTTTTAATAAGTATTCAATGTTGGAATGAAAAAATAAAGTTTTAGCACTAATGGATATTAAAAAAATATATGGAATTTGTGAAAAGGAATTTAGTCCTATTTTTAATAGAGATGACTTTTACGGTTTTAGTGCGATAGAAAAATATAAAGTTAGAAATTCTTATTTTTATGATGTTTTATATAACATTGAAGAATGAAGAGATGTTGTAACACGAGGTGTTGGATATATTACTGTTAGGACTAAGGACTCGTGAGTAGAAGAAGCTGTTTATGCCTATCATACAGAGCCTACACCATTTATAGTGCCCATGCATACCTTAAATATTCCAACAAATTATCGTCCTGATCTAAGCTTTATTGAGACTCGAGAATATTTAAACGAGAAAGAATATAATAAGCTTTTTAGAAAAGGAGAATTTTTACTCGAAAGACCGGAATTTTATCAAAATTACAATTTTAATTATGATAATCAAATTGGTTTTATAGACTATTTTAAGGTTAAAACGCAAGAAAATTTTATTAACTATGCGCAATATTTTGGTTATCCAGGACCGTTATTTAGTAAGTATAAAAATAATATATTGCTTTCAAGAGTTTATAATGAGGAAAAAATCGGTTATTCCTCATTGCATAATTGGATGGGATTTTTATTTGATTTAAATAATCTGATTACTATTGGCGACATATATTCAAGAATGCTTTTAATCATTGCAAATAATTTAATACCTGTATTTAAGGCAATAACTAAGGCATACTTAAATCCAAATATTGCATCAGAAAAATATGAAAAACGGGGCGAGAGATATTTATCCGATTATGTTTATGAAGATGCTAGTGTTAGTGAGGATAAAACAGACTTTTTTAATTATTTTGATGTAATTAATAAAGCAATTACTGGAAATAAGTTTTCAATGAAAACAAAAGATAATGCTCGTGAATTATATGTTAAATATGTAGAACAAATTATTGATAGAGAATATAAGAAAGATACTGGAATAAAGCACTCAAATGCCCTTATTTTAAAGATTAGTATTGATTCATATTGAAAAGAGCAACTTATTGATGAAGTATATAAAAGTGGGATTATTATTAAGGTGCCATTTGAAAGGTTTCATTTATTTACAGAAGAAAAATTTATTATTTGAATTCCTTCTGTTTCCTTAAACGAAGATAATGATTTTGTATCATATGGTGATCTGTTTCGAGAAAATTCAATTTCAAATTCATTTATGGATGCAGCGAAATATACAGATAAATATTTAGCCTTTAATAAGAACTTGCATAATAATAGAAGTGATGAACTAGATGATTGTCTTTTGTTTGTTAACAGAATAAAAAAATCGCTTATTGCTAATAAAGATTATAAAATATCAATTGATAGTAACGGTACATATATTTATATAAACGAAAAAATTAGTGAAGATGAGATAAATAAAATTTTTGCTATGTTTAGATAGTATAATTATTTAATCATAAAGGAGGCCATATGCTATTTGATTCAAGAACACCTCAATCAAATGAAGGGTTTAAGCCTAATGTTGATAATTCAATCAAAATTCCACAACCAACTAAAGGTGAAAGAACGTTATTTATAATTTTATGTATTATAACAATCGGAATAATACTATTAGTTGCCATTCGCAAAAGAAATGAACTACTTGAAAGAATGAATAGAATTCAAGAGGCATCTTCTCTTATTCAAGCGGCTGAAAAGAAAAGAAGAGCAACATTGATTAAACAACTTGATGTTGTTAAAGGATATGCCGAATATGAACAATCAACTCAGAAAGAAATAATTAAACTACGTTCACAATTAGTTGACATAGAGGGAGAAAAAGACGTTGCAAAAGTATCAGATACGTTAAATTCAGTTCAAAGAGCAATTAATATTCAAATTGAACAATATCCAAATCTAAAAGCTGATAGATCATATCTTCAATTTCAAACCGAAATTGCTATTCAAGAAGATGAAATTTATGCAACTATTAGAAACTATAATGCTCAAGCAAGAAGTTTTAATGCTGAAATTTATAAATTTTGAACAAACATTGTTGCTAATAAGAACAATATTTATAACCAACCACTATTTCAAGCCAGTGAAGTAGAAAGACAAGATGTTGATACTAGCAGTTTAACAGGTGCATTTAAATAATAAAAATATCAAAACAAATCAAACACGGTCAAAAAATCCAGACACACTTGTGCCCGGATTTTTTAAAATTAAATTTAATCATGTGCGATAGCCAAATATAAAAGAACAGATTAGATCTTTTTAAACAAATAAGGGATTGCGCCCATGGCATTTAAAAGCGGTATTTAAAAGAAGCTAGCAGCTTTAAAATATAAAAAAATATGTAAAAAATATATATTTTAGCAAAAGGTAATTTAATATAAAAAGTGGCAAAGTCCTAAAAAAGGAACTGGTTTCAAAAAGGCCAAGAACTAAAAAATAATAACAATTTACGAAAAGTAGGAGAAGAAAAGGATTTAAATTTTGCACTTGTTGATTATGTAAAGATAGAGATATGTTAAAAATTGTAGTTACTGATGTTTTTGTATATTAGAATACTAAAAAATATATTAATAAAGTTGTGTTTATTTGCATTTTATTCCTTAAAATGAAAAGAAAAATATCACTTGTTAGGCGGAACAACATATTAATTAGAAAATTTTACATTTATTAATATTAACCATGCTTACATAAAACCATTTTTTCATGACTTTTTGATATAATTTATTTATTATAATTGCAAAGCAATTATATTGTAAGGAGAAAAAATGCCTGAGGAAAAAAAATATGTTGCTAGTGATATTCAAGTTCTTGAAGGGTTAGATCCTGTACGTGTTAGACCAGGAATGTATATTGGCTCAACCGGCTATAGAGGAATTCATCATCTTATTTGAGAAATTTTAGATAACTCGGTTGATGAGGCAATGGCTGGTTATGCTACTGAGATAAGCGTTACTTTGCATAAGGATAATTTTATTGAGATTGAGGATAATGGACGTGGCATGCCTGTCGACATCCATCCTTCAACACAAAAATCTGCTGTTGAAACAATCTTAACAGTTTTGCATGCTGGCGGAAAGTTTGACTCAAGCAACTATAAAGTTAGTGGTGGATTACACGGTGTTGGAGCTTCTGTGGTTAATGCTTTAAGTGATTCTTTTGAAGTTTGAGTAAAAAGAGCAGGTAAATTACATTATCAAAAATACGAAAATGGTGGAAAACCCATTGATGATTTAAGAGTTATTGGTGAAGTACCTATCGGTGAAACTGGCACAAGAATTAAATTCCATCCTGATTATACAGTTATGGATAAAATAGATTTTGATTTTAGTACTATTAGCGATCATATTAAGCAGGTGGCTTATTTGAATAAGAGCCTTATGTTTAACCTAATTGATTTAACAAAAGATACTAAAAAAACTTTTTGTTTTGATGGAGGTATTGTTGACTACGTCAAAGAACTTAATAAAGGTAAAAAGACTATAAACCCAGAAGTTATTTATGCCTTAGGCACATTTAGTGATGTTGACAAACCAACTGAGGAGCAGATTGCTAATAACAAACCGCCAAAGCAAGTTGAAATTTTAGTAGAGGTTGCTTTTCAATATAATGAAGCCTATCAATCAACAGTTATTTCATATGCTAATAATATTCAAACTACTGAGGGCGGGACACATGAAAATGGGTTTTATGATTCTATAGTAAGAATCTTTAATAAATATGCTGAGGAAAATAGATTGTTTAAGGGAAATGAAAAAATAAGCAAAGAGGATTCTAAAGAAGGACTTATTGCAGTTATTTCCATTAAGCATAGTGATCCTGTTTTTGATGGTCAAACAAAATCAAAATTTGGCTCAGCAAATGCACGTTATGCAACGAACAAAGTCGTTTCAGAGTCTTTAGAAAGATATTTAGCTGAAAATCCTAATATTGCTAAAAATATTATTAACAAATGTTTGCAATCACAACGTGCTAGATTAGCTGCTAATGCTGCCAAGGAAGCTTCAAGAAAAAAAGATGGGTTGGAATTTAGCGGTCTTCCTGGGAAACTTGCCGACTGTTCATCTAAGAATGCGGAAATAAGAGAATTATTTATTGTCGAAGGGAATTCTGCTGGTGGCTCAGCGAAAGGCGGAAGGGATAGATCTATTCAAGCTATACTGCCTTTAAGGGGGAAGGTAATAAATGCTGAAAAAAATGATAAGGTTAAATTTTTATCAAATCAAGAAATTCAGACCATTATTCATGCTTTAGGTACTGGTATTGGACATGATTTTAATATTAATAAACTAAAATATCACAAAATTATTATTATGACTGACGCTGACGTTGATGGCGCTCATATTTCAACATTGCTTTTAACCTTCTTTTATCGTTATTTAAAACCGCTGATTGAATATGGTTTTGTATATATAGCCTTACCTCCGCTATATAAAATAGTTGCAGGAAAGAGAGTTGAATACGCCTACAACGATGCTCAAAAAGAAGAAATATTAAGTAAATTTGATGATAGAAAAGCTATCTCTATACAACGCTATAAAGGGCTTGGAGAAATGGACGCTGAACAGTTGTGAGAAACCACTATGAATCCTGATGCTAGAAAAATGCTTCAGGTACAAATTAATGATGTAGCTGTTTGCGACCGCGTATTTACAACACTAATGGGTGAAGAAGTTGAACCAAGACATGACTTTATTGAAGAAAATGCTAAATATGTATCTAATATTGATTTTTAAGGAATAAGAATGAAGTTAGTTAAAAATCAAGGATATACCAACACCACATATTTTGATGAAGAAAATAAACAATTCATTAAAATAAAAAAGTTTGATTCTTTCAACCATAAGACACCTAATAGTATTTTAAATTGTTTTAGTTTTGTTCCTAAAACAATATCCGAAGATGAAACCATGGTTATTAATGAATGAATTCCAGGAGATATCCTAAATCCAAATACATTAACAAATGAACAATTAAAAGAGATAGGTAATAAATTGATTACTCTTCATAATTCGAAATTAAAGTTTTATAAGGAAAATCAAATAGCTAGAAGGTTTAAGGTTTATCGCGAAACAATATCTAAGTTAGGACGTAAAATTCCAATTTTAGACAAACATTACAAAAAAATTAACTTATTTTTAAAAAATATTGATAATTCAGCTCCTGTTCATAATGATTTATGATTATTTAACTTTATCGACAATGAAAAAGGGATATTTATAACAGATTGAGAGTATGCAACAATGGGCGATGTACATTTTGATTTAGCATATTTTATTGAATCATCAAATCTTAGCAAGGAACAGGAAAAAATATTTTTGGATGCTTATGGAGATGATTTTGAACATAAATATTTACTTGCTCATAAAATTATAGTTAATGCATTAATTGTTTTATGAATAAATAAACATGCAATAAAACCATTTGATGACAAACTTTATCTAGATAGGGTTGATAAGTTAATAGTTGAATATGATAAAGAATATAAGGCAAATTTATAAAGAAGATCTATGTATTTAGAAGAAAAAAACAATCATATTATTGATAACTCGCATTTGTTTGAAATTGAAAGAATGTTTGAAATGATTAGAACTACTTTTGATGAAGAAGTTGCAAAGAGAATTTCCCATGTCCGTTTTTATCGTCATGAATTAAATAAGACATATTTTATTGCTAAGTATAATAATCTTTGAGTACAAATAAGAATACCTAAACATAAATTTGATGCTGAATGTGAGAATGAATTTATTGTTATTAAACATTTTAAGGATTATATTTTTGCTAAAGACGGAATATATATAAAAAAATGATTTCCGGGTGAAGATTTATTTCATATAAAATTTAAAAAGGTCACTATTTATTCAATATTTAATTGTGTAAAGAGTTTTCATGAGTGTAATATTGAGGTGCAAAAATTTAATTGAAATAAGTTTATTATTCAAGACAAAAAATATCATGAATTGCTTCATAAGTACAAAAATGAAGAACAGGTTTTGAGCCATAACAATATCCAAAAACATAATATTATAGTTAACAAGTATAACTTTGTTAAGTTGGTGGATATGGATAGTGTATCTCTTAACTCCCCATATTTTGATTTTGTACTACTGCACATTAACATTGGAATTGATAAAAAAATGATTATTGACTATTTTAATTTAGACAAGGATGTTTTTGATGATTACATATATTTGGTTAATACATACCGCGAGGCAGAATATAAGAGTGATTATCGTTATTTAACAATTAATAAGGATATAATTCCTGAGTCCCTAAATGTATATAAAACTAGAACCTCAATAATTAACAACAAATTTATTGTGCATAAGCACCACAATCAATTTGATAACCGTCTTAAAATTAAGACAATTGAAGATTTTTATTTTGTTCCAACTTTTATTTATGAAGATGAGAATAAAATTATTTGAAGATGGCTAACTAGAAAGGATAAATTTCAATTAACTCATAGAACTATTAAGATATTGGCTAAAATTATGAGAACCTATCATGATTCAAATGTTCAATTCCCTAACTACATATTGTATGAAAAAATAAAGTGATATTTGGATAATGTAAATAAAAAAGATTTAGTTATTGAAATTGGTAGTAATGATCTCATCTCTCAGATTGTAAACTGAATAAAAGAAATTGAGATTGATGCAAATTGTCATAATAATCTTAATTTTGAAAATATTTTATGAGACGATAACCAAGGTATTTATGTGATTGACTGATCAATCGCTTATCGCAGTTCTAGATATTTAGATATTGCATTTATGTTTGAAAATTTAAAAGTTAATAAAAATATTGAGGAACAATTTTGACGATCATATAATAAACATAAACCACTAGATTTTTATAGATATCGTATTATGGCATTATTTGTTCATTATTTGCAAAATAAGGTTTTAAATAATGATGATAAATTAGTTAGAAATATAGCTAATAGAATTAAAGAAATTTTAATTGAAGATAAGAGCTAAAACATATATAGGAGTAGTTAATGAGAAAGAATAACAAAAAAATCGAGTCTAAAGGTGATATGAATAATTCTTTATCGGCAAAACCTAAAAAGAATATTAAAAAACTATTGACAACTATTTTTATGTATTGTGGAATAATTGCATCAATTGGTGTAATTTCTGGTGTTTCGATATTTTATTCAACAAATCAGTCGAGAAGCGTAAATTACTTATATGATAGCGAACGTGATGTTAAATTCGAAAAGAGCGAAAAATCTGAAAACAACACAATTTCAACATTTGTGCTTGAAAAGGAAATACCAGCAAGCGAATTGTTTGATTTGGACAAGAAAGTTGAAATATCGAATCAAAATGGAGAATATGGAGTTCATCTTTTGACAAACTACTCGTTTTATAAGACTGGCTATAATTTAGATAGTTATTTTGATAATAAGAAATTTGTGTTTGCTTTAGATAAAAATTCCGATAAGGAAATTGCAGTGGTGAAGCTGCAAGATGAGTTTAAAAAATTTAAAGATAAAAATAAATATGACATTGATTTTAAATATTTTATTCAACAATTAACTAGTTTAAAGCTAGCTATTTCATATTATTTTACTATGAACAATAAAACATTTTTTATTGAAAATAAGAAGAATGTTACTGGTTTTGAAATAAAGACATTATTTTCTAAAATACACGAATACTTTAGAAATGTTGTGGCAAAAAAAGAAATTAAGAATGAAGACTTTATTTTCAAAATAAATGTTATCAATAAAAACGGAATAATAGATAAGGTAAAATTTTTAGTGAAATTTTCATTTGAAACAATAGAATCTAAAAACGATTTGAAGCAAGAAAAAAAGAATTAAAAAGCAAGGCAAATATACCAAAACAATCTTAGCATGTAAACAAAAAACCTCTTAATTAAGATGGTTTTTTGTTTTTCATTTCTAAAATTTTATTTTTTTATAAATGAAAATATAGTGCTTATTTTTTGATGTCTATGCTATATAAATAATAAAATGTTCATAAAAAGAATAAAAACCAAAAAATATGTTTTTTGTTGTTTTTGCTGATTTTTATCATAAAAAAGTTTTTATCTAAGCAATATATATATATATATATATATAATACTTAGTATATTATAGAGGTGATATATGGCTAAAAATTTGAATAAAAAAAGACGTAATGTATTATATGCAATGGCTGGATCGGCAACATTAATGACTGCTGGGACGTGAACATATATTCTTTTGGATTCGCATTTAAAAAATCAATTGGATTTAAAACAAAACTATTTTTACTTAAAGGACATATTAAAAAAACAATCCGATTCTTTATATAATGATAGCTCTCTTAAAATTGAAGTGCAAGCATTTCTAAAAAATGCTTATTTCAATAAGTATACAAAACAAAATCAAGAAAAGATTGCTTTACTGATTAATAAGGTAATAGCAGAAAACAAAAAGGATATAGAAGAAATAAAAAATCTTGCTGATAAGATAGTTTCAAAATCTCTTAAAAATATTGAAAAAAATAAAGCAGATGAAATTAATTCATTAGAACAAAAAATCTACACAAAGAAAGAAGTTGTGGACTTTATAAAATATGAAAATGAAATTATTTTGTTAATTAAGAAGGTTGTTCTAATCGATAAAAATAAAGCTAAAGAATTTTATATAGAACTAGATAAAGTAGCAAATAATGAAGATTTAGCTAGACTAAAATCTAATATTTTGTTATATCTTGCTAAACGTGGTGAGCAGGGAACGTTTGAAAAAATTAAGGAGGATTTAATTGAAGAAATAACGAAAAATTCTAATTTTAGTAGTGAAGAAAAGGCAGACTTAATTAATAAAATCAAGGATACAAAATCATTAAATTACATCGAACTTATTAAACAAAAAATAGCCACACTGGATACTCTTTCAGCCCTATCTTACGGATTAGAAAGAAATAATTTGGTTAAAAAAGCAAAGGATTCAACGACAATTGAACAGCTTAACGATATCAATAAAAAGATTGAAAAAATATTGAATGATAAAAAGAAAAAACTTTTGGACCTTGTATCAAAATTGATTGTTGCAAGAACGAAAAACTATTTTTATAACAAGCAAAATAAGGCAATAAATCAAAATGAAATTGAAGCCTTAATTAAGACAGTAGAAAATGAAATATTTTTTGAAAAAGTGTTTAATACATTTGACAGAGCAAAGAAAATTAATAAAAATGAAGCTCAATTTTTGTTATCAAGAGTATCCGATCAATATATAAAAAAAATGTATGGCGCCTTGTTAAAAAGCGATAATTTTGATCTTAAGCAAATAACTGATATTAAAGATAAATTCTTTCAGGCTTTAGAGTTTGAAAATAAAGCTGATTTTATCAAAATAATTAATAGTTCCTTGATACAGAAAATTAATGATAGTTCAATTTTATCTCCTATGATCGAAGAATTAGTTAATAAGGTAAACAATTTAGATAATAAAAATTTAGATGAAGTTATGGTTGTAGTAAACGATACAATAGCTCTTTCTATTTTGCAAGCAGAAGCTAAGGATTTAATTAAAAGACTAAATATTTCAAATTTCAAGACTGCTATAGAACAAAAATTAAATACCGAAATTCATAATCCTTCACAAATTTTTGATGTTATTAATCAAATAAATACTTATATTAAGGATTTTAAGGATCGTGTTCAACATAAGGCCGATAAAATAGAAAATTCAACAACAAGGGATAAGTTTAATAGTGAATTAATTAAAGCAGAAACAGAGAATGAAATCAAAAAGATAGAAAAAGATATTGATGCATTATTAGCAAATACAGAAGATTTGAAAAAAGTTGCTTCAGAAATAGTTATGCGTCTTGCACAAAGTGACAAAAAGTCTAATTTCGAATCCATAATTGCTAATAAATCAAGCACTGAAAATGACCTACATAACATTATAACCGAGGCCCAATCTATATTAGAAAAGGCAAAGAATGAAGCATTAATGAGTGTTTCAAAATCATATAATTCTTCACAATATCATGTTTTTAAAGAGAAAATTAATGCTGAAAATACTACGCAGGATGAGTATAAAAATATCGAAATTGAAGCATTGAAATTATTTAATGATATGAAAAAGCATCTAATAAATGAACTTGGCTCATTAAGTTTTAGTATGCAATTAAGCGACTCTATAAATGATGAAATAAATGAAGCTGCGAATATTTATCAGCTAAATGTTATACTAGAAAAAATCAAAGCATATTTGATTAACAATAAAATTAAAGATGTTGGCCAACGCGAAAAACAAAATGATTTAGTTAAGAAAATTAATAAAGCCTTAGATATCGCATTGGATGAAATAAAGAAAATTATTGTTGACTCAGAGCTTATTATTGCCTTGGAAGCAGGGGACGAGATTGAAATTATTAAATCTGAGATTAATAGGCTTCCTTATCCTTCTGGTAAAGATGCTCCTGCAATAAAAGAAATGATTAATGAGATAAATAATATTGAAAATGATTCTACATTAGGTCAAAATCAAAAATTAGAAAAAATTAAAAATATAGCTTCAATAATTAATAGTTTAGCTGATAAAATAAATCGCTATAAGGATGATATTAAAAAAGTAAATCCGCAAAAACAGACACGTTTAAACAATAAACTTGATAACTCTAATTTTTTACCTCCAAATAATAATGAATTTGATGAACTTAAAAGAATAATTCAAGATGCTAAAAATGAGGATAAAAATGAGGCAATTGCCGAAATAGAAAAACTTAATTTATTGACATCTGACCAATCTAAAGAGTTTAAAGAAAAAATAAATGATAGTACTTTTAAAACATATGATGAAATTCAAAAAGTAGTAATAAACGCTAAGTTGCAAAATCAAAAAAATAAATTAATTAACGAGGTCAAGAAATTTGAATATCCGCATAAGGATAAAGCCCCAGCAGTTCTTGAAATAATTTCTCAAATTGAAGCCTTACAAGATTTGCAACAAGTAATCAATTACCAATCTATAATCGAAAAAATAAAAAGAAATATTGCTATTGTTAATACAAAACTATCTAATTTGCTAGTAATTTCTAATGAAATAAAAGAAAAATTTGATGAAGCAAATACAGATGAAGAATTTGCCAATTTAAATACTTTGGTTCAAAATGCACTTGATAACCAATCAAATAAATTAGCGCTTGATAATAGGGTAGAATCTCTCCCATATCCAAAAAGCGATGGCGTTTTTAACATCGGAAGCAATGATGCCCCAGCTATTTCCAAGATTAAAAGTTATTATACTGATTCGAATGGTGTTGGAATTTCTGAAAAAATTACTGAAATAGATAACAAAATCATTAATATAACAATTAACATTGAATCAAGCAAACAAGCTATTAATAAAATATCAAAAAAGAATCAATTAGAACTTTGAAACAAATTAAGAGATTCTTACACCGATCAAGAATTTAATGAATTAATTAAAAAGATTGCTAATGCACATGCTAGCGATGTGGTCGAGGCGAAGGCAGAAATAACTAAGTTAACCAATTTAAGCCAAGAATTAGTTAGTGCATTTAATGCTAGAATAGAGGCTAATGATGACTATGAAAATATAAAAAAGATAGTCAATGAGGCAAGGTTAAAAGATAAAAAAGAAGAAATTAAGAAACTAATTTCAATGAGCGACTATGTTAATGATAGTAATTTAGATGTATCGATTAAAAATAATTTTAATACAACAAAAGCTCAATTCGATAATGTTATTGATCAAATAGTTATTGATGATAATTCTTATAATCAAATTAAGGAGCAAACTAAAGATTTTGTTGCCGAACTTCATAAGGCTAGAGACTTAATTGATTCTTTAAGTTTGCAAGATGTTATTGATGTAAATAATGTTAAATTTGAACTTAAAAAGTTAATTACCACAATAATTAATAAAAGTGATCTTGAAAAAGTTGAGGTCGAGATTGCTAAATATAAGTTAAAAAAACAAATTTTAGAACTTGATTATTATAAGGATACTCCTCAGCCAGCCCCTGCAACTATCATATTGAATTCGAAGATTGATTTAGCTAAAAATAGTAATGAAATTGAAGTACTAGAAAATCTAATTAAATCAATTCCAGAAAAAATTAAAAAGGCAAAGGAAGCAATTGATAGTTTAGATAAAAGTCCATTAAAAAATAATATAGCGCAAAGAAAACAAGCTTTAAAGGAGGAATTAAATAGATCTGTTGATGGAAATAACTTTGATAATTTGTTGAAAAACATTAATGCAGCAAAAAATGAAAATGAGTCTCAATATCGTCAATCTCGGAAACAAAATTTAATTGAAAAAGCTAAAGGATTAGAATACCCATCAGTTAAATCAGAACAATCTGAAGCAATTACTTCAATTATTAAAAAGATTGAAGTTGATTTTAGTACTATGTCTAATGATACAAATTTATTAAATAATAAATGAGCACGAGAACTGGAAGATATTGAGAAAAATATTTTTAATTCTAAAGGAATTTTGGAAAAAATAAATCCTAAGCATTTAGATAATTTAAATATAGAATTTAATAAGGCTGATGAATCAAATAAATTTGAAATATTTAACAAAAAAATTAATCAAGCATTACAAGAAGATAAACAAGAAATAATACAAAAAATCAAAGCTTTATCTAATCTTGACAAGACAACAAAATCTTCTGAATTAATCAAAAAATTAGATAACAAATCATACAATGAAATGGTTGCGGTTTTAAATGAAGCCTACATAATTGATCTTGTTGCTAAGATTGACAAATTACCTTATCCTTTAAGTAACGCCAAAGCTAAAATTATTTTAAAATCACAACTAAGCAATATAATAAATGAAAATAGTTATTACTTAAAACTAAAGGAACTTAGCGAACTAGAAGTAGCCATTAATAACGCTAAAAATAGAATAAATTCTCTTTCTTACCCAATGGAACCTAGTTTGGCTAAGAAGAAATTAAATGATAAATTAGATGAGTCAATTAATAAAGACCAAATAAATAAATTAGCTAATAATGATTTAAAAAGCAAGATAGAAAAATATAAGGAATTAATTGAAGGCATTAAGTATCCTATTTCAGTTGAAAATCAGGCAAAATTACTTGATGAATTAAGTTCTCTAACCAATGAGCAAGAAGAAGAGTTTTTAAAACTAAATATATATAATGCAAAACGTGAAACCGCCTATAAATTAATTGATGGATTAACCGATTTAGATAATCTAGTTAAGGAAACTAAAAAACAAGAAATAACCCAAAAAATATCTGGAAATATTTTGGATTTACAACAAGAGTTAACTGATATTAATGCAAAAATATTTGAAGCTCAAAAACAAAATTCCAAGCAAAAGATTCAAAAAATACCGTATCCTATTAATGATGCGACTTCACAGAATTCAAGAAATTTATTTAATGCAAAAATTGATTCTGTTCAGAGCGAAGAGGGCTTGTATCCTATTAACGATATTTTAGATTTATTAAAAAATGAAATAACCACAATAAATAATGAGGTTTCACTGATTGTAGATGCCTTTCGGAAAGATAAAATAAATAAGTTAATTAATAGTGTTACTGACATAAAAAATCTTGAGAATATTAGATTAGAATTACTTAGAGCCAAAGCAGCTGATGTCATTGATAATTTAGTTGATTTATCTGTCAAACAAAAAGAAGACTATAAAAGTGAAATAGATAAAAAAACTAATGATATTGGCATTAATTTAGTAGTTGAATCTGCAAAGTTACAAAATAAAAAAGAAGAAACATTTAAGTTAATTGATCGGGTTTCTTATCCTAAGAAAAATAATGATTTTGTTGCTAAGTCAATTAAAAAAATTAAGGATGAAGTTCAAGCCTTAAATAACAATAGTGAAGTTGCAATAAAGAAGCAAGAGATACAAACATTTGATACTAAGCTCAAAGAATTGATAGAATTAGCAAAAACCATTGAATATAGCGAAAGCAATTCGCATGCACTAGTTAAAATTTTGGAAGGTTTTGATTCTGCAACCTCAGTTGCCGAATTAGAACAAATTCTTCCTAAAAGTTGACATCAGCATATTAAAACACTCAAGAAATTGGCTGAGAAGTACTTTGGTATTAATTCCTATTTTGTAACCAATAAATTAAGTCATACATATCCTCAAAAGAACGCAAGTGATAGCGAAGGTTTGAGTTTGCAAGAATTTTGTCAACTATTAATAACCGAATTTAAAAAACAAGCAAAGATTAAAATTGATAGTTTATTAGTAGCTGATGAAGGTAAAAAACAACAATTGCATAAGCAAATTAATGATATCTTAGTTGATGGTATAATTTTTGCTATAGATCAAGATATTTTTGAAAAACCGCATCAAATTATTAATAAAGCTATTGCTGATGATGCGATTGAATTTATTCAAAATCTTGCTTATCCACAAGATAGTAATTCCGCCCAATCAAAAGCAACAATTAAAACTCAATTAGTTGATTCGTTTAAGATAAATCAAGTTATTTTGGTCAATGAAGAAGTCACAATTTTGCATGATAAATTAAGGAAATATAAAGAGCAGGTTGATGACTTAAATAGCCTGATAAATTTGATAACAGATATTACCAAAAAAATGTTCTACAATGATTTGTTTTCAAGAGCAGATAACTTAGAAAAACTAAAGGAACTTAAAAATAAGATCAAGTGGTATGTTGAGCTACAAAGAGATATTTTATCCATTATTGATCTCGAAAAAAATGAATTTGACATTAGTTACGGTAGCAAGGCGGAAGATGTTTTAGATGTAAATCAAAACATAGTAGGTTTAAGAGAAAAATTATTAAACTACATTTTTAGCGCTAATAATCAATCTGAAATAATGCAGTTAAAATCTATTGTTAGTGAAGTAAAGGCTGCATATGATAAGTTAAAAATGTTATTTGTAAAAAGAGATACATTAATGATGTCAGTATTTTTAAAGCAAATCAAAGAGGCTATTGGCATAGGTTCAATTGAGACCATAATGAATAATGCATCTGAAGTTAAAAATAAAATGGATGTATTTTGAAAAAAGACATCCCCATATATCGGTTTTTATATTTTTGATCATAGAGACAAACTTTTAGAAAACGCTGCCAAGCCCGATAATGAAAGAATAATTGACGGCACAAAATTCAAAACATTTGATGAATTCATTAAACATATAAGAACTCAAACTAATCCAAATGAATTGCAGAGCATAATTGAACAGGTGGTTCCTTTATATCATGGTGTTATTGATTATTTATTGATTGCCAAAGATAATCTAACTCAGGCTGCTCATAAGTATTATAGGGATGAAATTCTTAAAGCAACTACGAAGCAACAAATTGAGCTCCAAGTTAATGATGCTAAAATATTTAATGAAAAAGTACTTGAATCAAGAAATAAACTAGCCCAAATTGGGAAGGTTGGGAATAGAGCTAAATTAATGATGGAAATTGAAAATGCAAATAATGCAAGCAATATTCAAAATGTGTTGAATAAGATAGAACAATTTAGAAATCAATTTAGCAATGCTACTTTAAAACTTAACGAATATAAGTCACTAAATGAGAAAGAAGAAATTAAGCTTAGAGATTTTGAAACGAGATTAGATAAATTGCAAGAAGCAGATACTTCGTCGCAACTGGCAAATGAAATTGAAGTTGAAATTGCAAGAGCAAAAGCAATTGTACAAGTAAAGCAATTGATTTTTCTAAATATCAATCAACAAAATAAATATATAATCTTGCTTAGACAAGCAGGAATAGATTATTTAAATTATCATGGTGAAATAACTAGGATAACAAATGAGGCTAAGCAATTTAATGAAAAAGTGAAAACTGCCAAAGACATTCTTTCTTTATTTGCTAAGGATAGTAACAAAACGACATTTAATAAAACAATTTCAAATGCTTTAGATATCCAAACAATGCAAAACATAATAGTTCAAATTAATGATTTTAAAATTAAGTATAACGAATCTAAGGAGTTAGTTGAAGCCTATAAAAATCTTAATAACAAAGATGCTACAAGGTTTGATCAATATAATAAAAAACTTGACGCTATCCAAGATGGTGATGAAGCTAACTCTTTGATAAATGAAATTAAATCTGAATTTAAGAGTAAATTAAAATTAATTATTAATAATATTCCTTATCCAAATAAGAATAGTAGTGAGGCGCAACATTCAATTAATGTATTAAGTGTAGGTGTTGATAATTTAAATACAATTGATCAATTTATAAATAAAGCAATTGAATTAAGCGAACTTAATGATGAGATTAGCAAAAAGGCTCCGCAAGTTGATTTACTACAATATAGTGAAAATAATGCATTTGCAAAACAAGCAATCAAAACTGAATTAAATAAAGCAACAACTATACTCCAAGTAAAGACTGCTTTTCCAGATGATTGAAGTCAAAAAGTTGCTTATTATAAGCAAGTGTTAGAAAAATATTTTGAAGCACAAAATAAAACGAATCTTGCAGCAAGATTTAATAGAACCCACCCTAAATCTTCTGACCATACGGTTAGTGAATTAGAAAAACAATTATTGCTAACAATGAAAGTATTAGCTAAAAATCATATCAACACTTTCAAACATTTAGGTGATTCTAAAAAAGTGTTTATAGCAAGAATCGATGCTATAAATGGCTTTCCAGACGAAAATAGGATGCAACAAGTTGCTTTAATTTATATTGAAGCAGTTAAGGCGAATTACAATAATTTCATTGATAAATTAGCTTTACCTAATGATAACCATAATCAAGCAAACTCCTTGAATTCAAAGAATAACTTAAAGAATATTTTGGTTAATAGTTTTACAAAAATAAGTACTAAAATTAATAATCATCAAGAAGTGCAAGCATTAGAAAGCGAACTAAATAATCTCAATGAATTGGTTAATAATATTAAGACTAAAATTCAAAATATTGATGTAGCATCCAAAACATCCGTTTGAAATGAAGAATTTTCAAAAGCTGATACATCAGAAAAATTAAGATTATTACTTGCTAAAATAAATAAATTTGACCAGGTTTTAGAAAAGATTAATAGAATTACGGATTTACAATCATCTGATGTTGGAAGCGGTAATGAATTAGTTCATAGTCAACAAGTAAATGAAGAATTGTCTAAGCTTCGTGAATCTTATAAGGATAAGTTGGGTATAACAAAAGAAAATGATATTGATAAATTAAATCAATTTGTAGAAAAGGCAAATGAAGTGGTTAGATTGCTAAAAGATTCATTTAAAACCGATTTATTAGTAGAAAAAGCTTATATTAAAAAGATTGCATCTGCAGGCGATGCAGCACAGCTAGAAGAAATTAGAAATGATCTTCGAGAGTATAAAAGAGAGTTGACGAGATTTTGAAGTAGTTCTGAGAATCTTGAAAAATATATAAGAGACAACAAGGGCTTACTAAGCAAAAATGTTCTTAATGGAATTAAACGATATGAAGAGCTAGTTAATGATGCAAGAACATTTAATAGTGCAGCGGAGTTAAAGAAATTTAATGATTATACAATTCCTTTATATCATGGATATATTGATTATTTAATAATTGATAAAAGCGGAATACCTAAATCAGTATTAAATATCTTTAACCAAAGAGTTCAATTAGCTCCTGATAAAAATACAATTGAAAATGTTATTATTCCTGAGCTAATATCATATCAAAGAAAACTAAGTGATTTAAAAACAATGATTAGTAAACTAAAAAGTAATGATTCAAAATCAAAATATAATGGTATGTTAGATGATGCTGATTCCTTAACTAAATTAGAAAATATTATATCAAATGCTAGAAAAGAATTAATTGTACAAAGGGTTGAAACTAGATTAAAACAGTTAAAAACAAGCAATTCTGATCCAGAAAAAAATAAGAAGCAAATTCTTAATGCTCCTGAAGAACAATATATAAAGGAATTTAAACAAAAGATTGAAAGAGCTTCTAACGTACAACAAGAAGAACAAATTGAACGTGAATTTATTTTTAGCAGATACTATGAATCAAAGCGTCTTTACAGTGTGCTCAATTCACTTGAGTTCATAGGCGAAATTCTTATTAGTAAAGCAAAAAAATCTTTAAATCCTAAATATATTAATTTAATTAATAAATTTAAAGAAAAGGATTTTATTAAAGGATTTAAAAATAACGGCGAAACAAAGTATCAAAATAATTATACATATACAGAATCAAATAGTTCGGATAGAACACTAGCGCAATTTGCACATATGTGAGTGCAAATTAGCAACGATCAAACTGGATATTTTAATCAGCAGGACACTAATGATATATTCAGCGCCGCTACGCAATGAAGGCCAATATATAATGACATTTATGTTAAAAATCATAAATGAAATCAATTTCCGCTAGACAATTACCATAATTTAATTGATCAGGCAATTAGTTTAGCTAAAAAAGATAAAAAACTTACAAGTATAGAGGATTTATATGCAACTGTAGATACTATTGCAGGATTTGGCTTTGCAAAATTTAAGGAAAATCCAAATAAAGATGGAATTTTTTCCGTTGCTGCTTTATTAGATAATGCAAGAACTCATCAAGAAGTTAAAGGAAATGAATACCTTGTAGCCGCTTTTGTAGGTGGAGCAACAACATACGATTATTTCCGTAGGCAAAATAAAAATAGTAATTTATTGACGCATTACGATTTAGGTTGAAAAATATAAAAAAATGATTTATGTTTTTTTAAAAAAGAATAAGAATAATTCAAAATATTAATAAGTTTGTAAGTTATTTTAGTAGTGCAAGCAAATTCAAAAACTAAAAAATCAAGAAGTTTTTAGCCTTATCATTGATTTATCTTTATAGATAATCAATATATTAGTGGGGGTTAATGATAAATATTGAGCAAAATAAAAAGAATTTGTTATTGCTTAAAATAATTTTAAAAAATGGCATAAACAATTGTTTTAATGGAAAAATATTATATTTGGGTTGTGAGCACCTAATGAGACGCTTTTATGCTACCTTTATTTATATTACCACTTTTTGCAATTGCCAGGATTCTTTTATTTGCGATAGAACATTACTATTGGTATAAAAAAATGCTAGTGCAAAAAATGTAGAAGAAAATAATGATGTGTAGTATGAATGTGGATTTTTAAAATAAGACATTATAATTTTTGCTGCTTTAAATAGTTTTTTTAGTAAAAATGTTTTTGCAATAACTTTGATATTAATTTTTTTATAAAAAATAAACCTTTATTGATGTATACAGTTTAAAAATCTAGACAAATTAATGTCTAGATTTTTGTTATTAAAAGGAATTAATTATGAAAAAAATCGAATTTTTTAAAAATTTAAAAGAATTTTACACAAGAGAAAAATTATAAAAATGCCATAAACAAGAATTAAATTTTAAAAAAGAGTTTAAAAGCATAGTTTTAAGGTTTAAAAATTTTATTTTTTATATTTTCGCTATTTTTTTTTTTTTTCAAAAAGCATAAAAAATAATTTAAAATTTTCGCATATCTATCGGTAAAAACTAGATAGAAAAATCCATTAGTAAATAAAAGAATAAGTTTGTAGATTCGTTTAAAAAATAAGCGTTATTTTATTTTCGAATATCAAATATTAATATAAGTTGCTAATAAAATGAAAAGGAGAATATATATGCAAGATGGAAATGTTTCGCAAGAAGAAAGAAAAAATAGAAAAAGGAAAGCATTAGCTATTGCACTTCCGCTTATTTTTGGAACGGGCGTTGTTGTTGGCGCTTTGCTAGGCGGAATTAGGATAGGTCAATCCTATCAAATGAAGAAAGAAACTGTGCTACCAGCGAAAGAAACTAAACCTTCAATGGATAGACAAAATAGTGTGGTTTTAAAAGAAGAAGTTCCATTTCAACCAGAATTATTTAAAGATTTAAATGATAATACTAAGGTTTTAAAAATAACAAATAAGGATGAGTTAGAATATAACGAGATCAAGGTTGTTGATAAAAATTTCATTAAACAATTAAAAGACGAAAAATATATTATTAACGATCCTAGTGCTGAATTATACATTCTACTAAAATATAAGTACAAAGGCGAGGATAAACCAACCTTAAAATTTTTTGCTCTTAATTACGATGTTAAGGAACTTAATGAACAATATAATTACTTTAAAGAAAAATATAAAGATTACTACCAAAGTGACTATAGATTTAGCAAGTTTCTTAATGATAATTCAGAATTTAATGATGAAAAATTCAAAATCTCAGACGGCTATTATAAGGCAGAATACTTAAATAATATTTTTAAGAATAAAATACTGCCAATTTATCTAAAAGATGTTGAAGAAGCTAAAAAAGCGGGATTGAGACATTATTATAATACCGAAGCATTTATAGAAAGATATGAGCAAAGTGTCAGACAACAAATCAGCCAGCATTATTATAATCCATATGACCCATCCCCACTTTATCCTAACGAACTTAAAAACGTTTTTGTTTTTAATGATAAATTAAAAAAAGTTCTAGAAAAGGATTATAACGACAAAGGGCTTTATTGAAATTATGAAAAATTTATTATTAATAGACAATTAGTCAAAAATCTTGATACACCTTTATTAAAAAGATTTTTAACACTTTTATATACCCATTTTAATAGAAGCAATTCTATTAATGACTTTACTGATCCTTTAACTTCCCAAAAAAATATCGAAGAAAAATATCAAAAACCTTATACATCTCAAACAATGTTTTTTTCTGAACTAGAAAAAGCGTTTTCAGATTTACAACTAGAGTTAAGAATACAAAGATATGGTTTATATGATGATAATTTAAATATTGATATGCCTAAATTGCAAAAATTTTATGATTTACATGATTTGTGATGGCAAAAAAGGGAAATATTTAACAAACAATTGATTGACTTTTTATTATCTGCCAATAAATTAATAGACGTTTATAATGACAAGGTTCAAAACGGTAGCCTTGGTAAAGAATATTATGAAAAGTTTTTATTATATCCAATCGAAAAAAATTCACATTATGATGTTGTTAATATTTTATTAGATAAATTCCTTTCGACTGATGCTAATTATCAAACCGTAAAAACTAGAATTGATTTGCTTGGAAAAATTGATGAATTAGTGAATAATTTTAAAAATGATTTGGCTAATGCATTTAAGGATTTAAATATTGAAACTAAAACAAAAGAAATAACAAATTATTATCTTCAAACATTTATAAAAGATATCGATACAGATAAAACCCTTCTTGAATCACAAAACAGCCTTGAAATTTATTTTGAAGATAAAATTCTAGATTTAACAAATCATTACAATTTAGATTTTGAGGATTTTATTAAAAATATTGCTTAAATTTATGGGATTTAATATCACCATTGTATTAGTTTGCTAGAAACAATCAAAAAAATAAGGTACAACCCATTAAAAAAAGTTGTGCCTTATTTTTGATTTTATTAATAAATATAAAATTAGTTATTATTACCTTCGATCTTTTTTACAGCCTTAGCAACCCCAGATTTTTTATAAGAGCCAGCTACTCATTTGGCTTGAATTTTAATGTTTTTTAACGCATTATTCATAGCGATAAATGCCCCTACATAAGGGATTGTTGAAGTGTCATTACCTGAGTCTCCAAAATGTACAGTTTCAATTGGATTAATATCAAGAAGTCTGCAGACATAATCTATTGCTTTTCCTTTTCCTGCGTTTATGTCATTAATTTCAATCGCATAACCCTTTGAAACAATATGAAGTGAAAGGTTTCTGAATTTCTTGGCCAATTCTTCTGCTAACATTCTTATATATTTTCTGCTTCCGCCAAAGGTAATGATTTTTGTGGCATTAGTAATATGAGGAATATCATCATAAGTTTTTTGAATTAAATTTTTAATTCAAGGTCTGAATAACTTTAGTTTAGAGGATGTACCGTAGATTGTGTTACCACTATTGAAAATGAAAAATAATTTTTTTTCTTTTAGAATTTCAACAATAGACATTACAGTGTCTTTTTGAATTTCGTTTTTTAATATGGTTTCACCATTTGAATCAACAATCAAACCACCATTTTGACATATTACATATGGCGAATTTGTTTGTTTAGCTAAATTAAGAACAAAATCTGATGCGTAACGTCCAGTGGCAATGATGAAAGGTATTCCCGAGTCGTTTTTGCTTTTAACTATTTCAAAATTTTCTTTACTTAGTCCTTCTTTTGTTTTAGGTAAATCTAATAATGTACCATCTAAGTCTGTAAAATAGGCTTTTGGTTTAAAATTAATCATATTTTATTTAGTTGTTAAATTTTTTAATTAATTCTTCAGCAGGCATATATCCTTGTGAAGTATTAATTAATTTTCCATCAACATAGAAGAACAATGAAGGTATGCTTGATACGTTCATTTCACGTGCAAAATCACGATTTTGATCAATATCAAAGTCAAAAACATTAATTCCTTCATTTTCTGTGCCTAAACGTTGGATTTCTGGGCCTATCATTTGGCATGGTGGACATCAAACTGCTCTAAAAGCCAAAATCGCTTTGCCTGTCAAGTGATCGTCGTTTAATTCGTTTTGTAGTAATTTCTTGTACATATTTAATCTCCGTTCATTTAGTATGCTCTAGCAAAAATAACAACTTTATCAGTTTTTTTGTTTGTATAGAAACAATTTTCATACTCTGGCAATATATTGACATTAAAAGGTATGCAACGTGTTGAAGCTCCGGTTTCTTCCTTGATTTTATCTTCATCATCGCCGTTGCCATTAAATTTAGTTATAACTCAATACCCATCTTCAATCAGTTTCTTGAATTCTGTATAGTTTGAGGCTACTCTTATATTGTTAGTTAATCTCTTTTTTGCTTCACTTAATAGGTTATTTTGTATATCAACCAATAACATTTGAGTTTTATTTGTTGCCTCATCAATAAAGACACTAATCTTTTCGAGTGTATCTCTTCTGACAAGTGTAACCTTATTTTCGTTTAGATCTCGAGGACCTATTTCAATTCTTAAAGGTGTACCATGAATTTCGGAATTGGCAGCCTTATACCCTGCACTTTTATTAGTTTTATCTATTTTTGATTCTATATTTAATTCATTTAGTTTTTCATGAATTTGTTCAGCAACACGTGCCACTCTTGGATCTTTCGAGGCAAATAATTCAAGAATGTCGACTTTTATTTGAGCAATTTTAGGTGGAATAATAATCCCTCTATCATCGCCATGAGTCATTATTAACGCGCCTAGCAATCTTGTCGAAACACCTCATGATGTTCCATAAGCATTTTCGAGTTTGTTTTCCTTATTTTTGAATGTGATATCAAATGCTTTTGTGAAATTTTGGCCCAAATAATGACTTGTTCCAGCTTGTAATGCTTTACCATCCTTCATCATTGCTTCAACAGTAAAAGTGTAATTGGCGCCGGCAAATTTTTCATGTTCGGTTTTTTGTCCCTTAACAACAGGTATTGCTAGATATTCTTCAATAAAGTTGGTGTATACATCTAACATTTTCTTAGTTAGTTCCTGTGCTTCTTGTGAATTAGAGTGTAGTGTATGACCTTCCTGTCATAAAAATTCTCTTGTTCTCAAAAAAGGATTTGTTGTTTTTTCCCATCTAAGGACATTGACTCATTGATTATAAATTAAAGGTAAATCATTGTATGATTCAACCTCGTTTTTAAAGAAATCGCCGAATAAAACCTCACTTGTTGGTCTTATATAGAATTTTTCATTAAGTTTCTTTCCACCAACTTCAGTGATTGTTGCTAATTCTGGATTGAAACCTGCAATATGATTTTTTTCCTTTGCTAATAAACTTTCTGGAATCAAAAGAGGCAGATTGACATTTTGAACACCCAAGGTCTTAAATTTTTTGTCAAGGATAAGGCGAATATTATCTCAAATTCCAAATGATAATGGTTTGAATATAATCGAACCTTTCGAAGAGCCATAAGCCATTAAGTCGCCATTTTGTATGACATCGGTATACCACTTTGCAAAATTCTCTTTTTGAGTTGTAATTTTTTCTAGTTTTTTCACAATTTATAATTTTATAGTTTTTTTTGTTTTTGTATTTTTATTTATAAATAAAAACAGCCAGATAGGCTGTTATATTAAATCATCAAAAATATCATCGCCGGTTGCTACAGTAGGAATATCAAAGTTTCTAGCAACAATATTACCAGCTGTTCCTAATCCTCTTAGCGACCCCAAAACTTTCGGATGCATGAATGATTTTGAATAAACTGTTAAAGGTAGAGCTTCTCTAGTATGGTCTGGTCCAAAGGTTGGGTCATTACCATGATCAGAAGTCATAATTAATAAGTCATCTTTTTTCATAGCATTAATTAGTTTTGCTAGTTTAATATCTAATCTTGAAACATTTTGACTATATCCAATCGGATCTTCTCGGTGCCCATAGTGGCTATCAAATTGGACTAAGTTCACAAATATAAATTGATTCTTTGATGAAGATGCAGCGATATTGATAGCAATGTCCATATTTTCATCATCAGAAGCAGGGCCGTACACTTTATCAATACCAACACCACTAAAAATGTCGTTAATTTTTCCGATTGCAATAACCTCAATACCTTTTTTTTGTAAGTCCTCAAGAATAATGTGCCCTGTTGGTTTGTTTGCAAAGTCGTGTCTGTTGAATGTTCTTGTAAATTTTCCGTTTTCATAAACGAAGGGTCTCGATATAACTCTTGCTACATTCCATTCTGGTTTTGAGGAACAAATTTTTCTTGCTCTTTTTGCATATTCGGTAAGTTTTTCAACACCTAATGTTTTTTCATCACCAATAATTTGCAAAGTCGAGTCAGGAGAAGTATAAATAATCATATCTCCTTTTTCCATATGTTGATGACCAAGTTCAGCTAAAATAACTGTACCAGAAGCGTTTCTATTACCAATAATTTTTCTTCCATCAAATGCTTTTGATAGTTCAGCTACCAAATCATCAGGGAAGCCTTTTTGAGTAAATTGAGGGTTTGGAACTTCTGTATAAATTCCCATCATTTCTCAGTGCCCGGTTAGAGTATCTTTACCATTTGATATCTCATGTATTTTTGCAACATATGCAAGCGGTTTTTTTACTTTTTGATTATGTCCTGCAATTTTGGCTACTTCGGTAACACCTAATGATTTTCATGTTGGAATTTCTAGTGGTAAGGCTTCAGAGGCATGCAATAAGCTATTTGCACCTTTGTCACCAAATTCTTCTTGACGAGGCTCAGGTCCAATTCCTAAACCATCTGTTACAATAAAAAATATACGATTAAATTTCATAATTTCTCCTTAATGTTTTATTACCTCAACTTGTTCGGTTAAATATATATCCATACTTTTTAAAATTTCTTTATCAGATTCGCTTGATATTGTGGTCCTATGTAAATATAAACCAGCAAGTTTATTAATTTGATCATATGCTTTTTTAGCTATTTTAGATGTTAGCGCACTAATTGAAAGGGCCATAAGCGTTTCTTTAACATCAAGTGATAGATGATTGTAATGTAAGTTTTGTTTTAAATCCTTAACTAATTCTATGACATCAGGATTTAGAACGTCAATTGTTGAATCAATTTTTGCAAAGTACTTTAAGGCATTTAGAACTACAGCACTATTAGAATTTAATAACTTAGATTCTTTCCCTAACAAAACATGACCAGAATTTATTTCAATAGCTGAGCAAACTAAATTATTTTTGTTGGTGTATTCATTTGCAAATTTTATTGATCCTATAATATTAGGGTCAATATTGTTATTTTTAATTATTTTATTTAATCTATTTAGATAGACTTTTGGACATTTATCTTGTTGGTAATTTACTTTGGTTTGATAATACCTACATACTATTTCTTTTTGAGAGGCTATGGTAACTGCTTGATCGTTGGTAATACAAAATCCTGCCATATTAACACCCATATCTGTTGGCGATTTGTACAGTGATGTATTGTATATTTTTGTTAATAAATTATTTAATATTGGAAATGCTTCAAGATCTCGATTGTAATTTGTTGCTTTGATTTTATATGCGTTCCAATGAAATGAGTCGACCATATTTATATCATTTAAATCTACTGTAGCTGCTTCATATGCTAGGTTGGTAGGATGATTTACTTGTAGATTTCAAATGGGAAAAGTTTCAAACTTAGCATAGCCAGATTTTATATTATTCTTATTGTCGTGATATAGTTGTGAAAGTATTGCACTTAATTTTCCAGATCCTGGTCCTGGCGCCGTTACGACAATGATTCTTTTTTTAGTAATAGCGTAATCATTTTTGCCAAAACCGCTTTCAGATACAATATGTTCAATGTCGTGGGGATAGTTTTTTATATGATATTGCTTAACAACATTAATCCTTCGTTTAGTTAGCCTATGAATAAAGGACTTGATTTGAATAGAATCTTCATATTGTGTTATTACAACATTTTTAACATCAAGGTCATATTTTTTAAATTTATTAATAATTCTAAAAATATCCTCTTCATATGTAATATTAATGTCAGACCTTATTTTTCTGTTTTTTATATCCTGGGCAGCAATTACTAACATTATTTCAACTTCGTCTTTAAGTTTTAACAGCATTTGTAATTTTGCATCATGTTTGAATCCTGGCAAAACTCTTGTGGCATGAAAGTCATTGAATAGTTTTCCACCAAATTCAACATATAATTTATTGCCAAACTTATCAATTCTTTTCCTAATTTCATCAGATTGAAGATTAATATATTTGTTATTATCAAAACCAATTTCCATAAATTTTTCCTAAAATATAAATTTATTTTAATTCTTAAATAATTTTATAACAATTTAATATTATGATATTAAGAAATTACAAATAGTCATCTTTTAAAAGGAAAACAACGCAACGCTTCATAAACTATATAATGATAATTAGTTTTTAAAGTTTAGATGAGTTTTTAAAAATTATGATTACAAAAAATTAATAAAGGGGAATTTTGACAATTAAATCGCTTCTTTACATTGAACTATGTCATATAAAAACGATTTTTATTTTGCAATTAACCGTGTTGAATGCTTATTTTTAATTGCATTATCAAAGGCACCAAGACTATAAATCCTCATACATTTTTGATTTTTAGGTAGTAAATAAACTTTTAAAGAATACTACATCATCAATGAAACTACTAAGATCAAATGATAGACGTTATTATTTATAGTGCAAAAAATTTTTTGATTCTTCTTAAAGATAGATTTATTTATTTTAATTTTTAAATAATATAAAGTAAAAAAGAACCTAATATGTTATTACTAATTTTTTAAATTTCGCTTTTTTAAATATTTTTTTAAACTATAGTTGTATTTATAAAATTAAAATATATTGTTTTTTTAGTGCAATTTTTATTGTAAAAATATGTTCTTGGCAAAGAAAGATTCTTTAGATATAGAAACAAAATTGATTTTAGCATATAAGTTTTTGGTGTTTTAAAAAGTTAATAATTGAATCTTATTTGTTTGCCCCTCATCTTTGTGTAGATTTTTATCTACCTTGTATATTTTGTCCCTTAAAATTAGTAGAAAAATAATTTTTTATCTTGCTAATTTATTATTGCAGTCAAATCTTAACTAATGTAAAATTTTAAAATCTTTAAAGGAAAGTAATTTTGGTATTTTTATCATTATTTAAAAAAACAAGTTTTAAATAAAGAGTAAAATTTTATTATATAAAAAATTTCGAAAGGCATAACATGAAATTTAATGAACTAAGAACTAAGATAGTCGCTACAGTCGGACCTTCAAGTGAAAGTTATGAAACAATGAAAGCTTTAATTGAAGCTGGTGTCACAACCATTAGAGCAAATTTTTCACATGGTACAATTGACGATCATAAAAGAAAGTTTGACATTGCTAGACAAATATCAAAAGAAATAGATAGACCAATTTCATTGATGTTGGATACAAAGGGGCCAGAAATCAGAATTGGTAAGATGCAAGATGGCGTTTGCTTAATTCCTGCTAAACATAAATTAACTATTAGAACAGATAAAAAATCATATGAAAATTTAATTGGAGATGAGAATACTATTACCGTTTCGTATCGTATGGACCTAGATGTTAATGAAGGTAATAAGGTATTGATTGATGATGGTAAATTGGTAACTATTGTTAAAGAAGTAAAACCTAATGAAGTTATTGTTGAAACTATAAATTCTCATAAATTAAAAACAAATAAAAGAGTTAATATTCCGGGCGTTAATTTCTCTCTACCATTTTTATCAGAAAAAGATATTAATGATATTATTTGAGGAACTCAATATAAAGTTGACTATATAGCAGCATCATTTGTTAATAATGCAGCGCAGGTTAATCAAATAAGAAAAATTCTTGACGAGCATAACGGACAACATATTCAAATAATTTCAAAAATTGAGTCTCAAATGGCAATTAACAATATTGACGAAATAATTAGGGCATCTGATGGAATTATGATTGCTAGAGGTGATTTAGGTTTAGAAATACCTTATTATGACGTTCCATATTGAGAAAAGAAAATTATTCGTGCAGCAAGAATTCAAGGAAAGAATGTTATCGTTGCAACCCAAATGCTTGACTCAATGGAAAATAATCCTTTGCCAACAAGAGCAGAAGTTACTGATGTTTATTACGCTGTTGAATTAGGTGCTGATGCAACTATGCTTTCTGGTGAATCCGCATCTGGAAAATATCCAGTTGAAGCTGTTAAAACAATGGCCAAAATAGCGAAGAGAGCTGAAAAAGAATATTTTACTGAATTATTCTATGAGAAACAAATTCAAAAGGTTGCTAATGATCAAAATTCAAGAATGCTAATTGCTTATGAAGTAGCATCAATATTGCAACCTGGCGATTATAAGTTTGCTATTGTTTTATCACATAGTGGTAAATTATTAAAAGAGGTAGCTAAGTATCGTCCTAATGCTCATATTATTGGTGTTGTAAGTGACGACAAACTTGTATGGAGTTATGGAGTAACTGCAGGCGTATTTTGTGAAAAACATTCAGAAGCTGTAAGATCTTTAATAAAATATAATCACGATGCCGGGCGTCAAGTTTTAGAGGAATATGGTGCTAAAAAAGGTGATAAATTTATTGTTGTGGATAGTTTAAATATTACTTCACATGAGTTCTAAAAGTTATTTTTATTAATAAAAAAACCGCAACGTTAGGCATGCGGTTTTAATTTAAACAATTTTAATCTATTTATTTAGATCATATTTTTTTGTCGAGTTTATATGTATTTCTCAACTTTTTTAGTTGCTTAGAAATTTCTTGATTTATGATGTATGAAAAAGGGTTAAATGTAATTCTTTCATTTGTTTCAAAATATTTATCTAAAAAACCAAATGTTGTTTCACCATACATTGAGTATAGAATTTCGCCTATTTTGGTGTCTAGTCAAATATATTTATTAGCAAGAATTTTTCTATCCAAAAAAAGAATCATATTTGGCAATTTGTCAAGAATTTCTAAGGTAGTTAAACTATATAATTTTTCTTCTGATTCTGACTTTGTTAGGAAGAAATCTCTTTTTATTGAGTCAATAATTTTATGTTTACTAAGATAGTAGTAATAGCAGAAAAATGTGTGGCCTCATTCTTGGTTATATTCTTCTTCCCCGTCATATAGTTTGCAAAAATCATCATGTTGTTTCTTACTTATTTCCTCAATCGAGAAAATTTTAGTGAAATCTTCATAGGAATTTAACGGCTCATTAAGTTTTTTTAACAAATTTTTTGATTCCTCATATAACACATTTTCATTTTGAATATTTTCGTTTTTCTCTGGTTGCATATTTATTCTTCCCCATTTTTAGGATAATAAAGAATTTATAATTTGATTTCTTAATAACATTTAGTTGTTTAAAATATTAAACGTTATTTATCTTATTATTTCTTTATTCATATATGGAACTAAAACTTTTGGAACAGTTATCGAACCGTCTTCATTTTGATAATTCTCTAGGATAGCAGCAACAACTCTATCAATGGCTAAACCAGAACCGTTTATTGTGTATGCATATTTAGTTTTTCCCTCTTTAGTTCTATATCTAATTTTTGCTCTAATTGCTTGAAAGTCCTTATAAATTGAAATTGAACTAGTTTCGCGATATCTCTGCTCAGAAGGAATTCACAACTCAAGGTCAATTGTTTTAGCTGACCCAAATCCCGTATCACCTGTTGATAATATAAGCTCTCTAAAAGGTATTTCTAGTAATTCTAAAATGCTTTTTGCATCATTGACCGTTTTTTGTCATTCCAATAAACCGTCTTCTTGTTTAACAAATTTAACTAGTTCAACTTTGTGAAATTCGTGTTGTCTAATTAAGCCTTTTGTATCTCTACCACCACTCCCAGCTTCAGATCTAAAGCATTTAGTATATGCGACATATTTGATAGGATTTTCAAGATTTAATATTTCATCGTAATGCAAATTGGTGACTGGAACTTCAGCAGTTGGTATCAGCCATAAGTCACTATTTTCGACCTTAAAAAGATCTTCGCCAAATTTTGGGAGTTGTCCTGTGCCATAAAGCATATTTGAATTAACTAGGTGCATTGGCATAATTTCTTTATATCCATTTTTTATATGTGTATCTAACATGAAATTTTCAAGCGCCCTAATTAATCTAGCCCCATCGTTTTTATAAAGTGCAAAGCGTGATTTTGAAAGTTTAACGGCTCTTTGGAAATCCACAATATCAAGCTTAGTTGCGATTTCATAATGCGGCAAGACATTTTTAACTAATCCACGTCCAAGGTTAGCATATTCACCAATGCAAACATTATCCTCATCGCTTAATCCTATTGGTACGTCATCATACGGGATATTAGGTATTTGTAATAATAACTTATTTACTTCTTTGACAATTTGATTTGTTTCAGATTCGATTGATTCAATTTGTTTTTTGGCTTCATTTACTTCTAGCATTAGCAAGTTATAATCTTGGTTATTTCTTTTTTTGATTCCTATTTCTTCGCTTAGTTTATTTCTTTTGGCCTGAAGACCTTCTAAATTATGAATCAATGAATTTCTTTTGTCACCAAGTTCATAAATTTTATCAAGTGCTAAATGGTCAAAATTTCTGTTAGCAAGTTTTTTAATTACTTCTTCCTTATTTTTTAAAAGATATTTTAGATCAATCATATTTTAAACTCCCTGAATTAAACTATCAATAATTTTATACTTTTTTAATAAAGTATGGTTGTTATTAACTTTAATTTGCATATCCTTAAATAGGTCATAAAAAAGTATGATTGTGCTACAATTAAAAAGATATGCTTAAACAGAATTTTATAGTAACTGGAACATTTGAAAAAGTGTTATGGAGATCAAGAGATCAGCGTACAGCAATTGTGGCTTTTAAAGTTTTAGAAAATGATAAAAAAAATCCCATAATCTTAAATTCCTATAATTCAATAACCATAACTTTTTATGATCATTTATTTGACGAATTGAAAATTGAAATTCACGAAAAAAAATATGAAATAAGCGTAATTAAAAATAACCTTTCAAAATATAATGATAGTTATTTGATCGATTCCCAAATCCCTTTTAAAAAAGTTACATCTGAGCTTCTAATTGAGGAAAAAAATGAATATTTAAGTCAAGTTTTTAAATTAGAGCTATTTAATGAATTAAAAAATGTTAAGTTTAATACATTAATAAGAGATTTAGGAGAAGATGTTTTTCAAAAAATTTATGACGATAAAAAGCTCTATGGCCAAACATTTGGTATTACGGCGGAAGATTGAAAAAGACTTGTGGAAATAATAAAAAATAACTTTCAATATTTAATTGATATATCACACCTTTTTAAGATTAATGTTTCAAAGGCAACAAGCAGGTTAATTTTAAAGAAATTTAGTAGCCTTAAAAGTTTTTTAGATGAGTATTTTGATAATTTATACGATTTTTATTTTGACCTTGAAGAATATGAAAATATTAAGATATCTGATATTGATAAGATTGCAATTGAATTTAATCCTACATCGCTAGTTCAAAAAAACGCAACTTATTTATATGCATTTGTGGAAGAATATTTTTTTAATTCTGGTAATACGCGAATTAAAGTAGATAAATTTTATAAAACCCTATGTAATATTTTTAATAATGAAATTTTTAATAGTATTAAGAAACATTTTGATGAGACAGTTGCCCAATTATTAGAAAAAAGATTGCTTATTTCTTTAAAATACATTGATGGTGAGTACTATACTACTCGCGATACAATCTATAAAGAAGAATATGTTGTAAAGCGCCTTTCATATATATTAAAGAAATCAAATTACGAAGAGCCTAATATTTTAAATATTCCATCGATTTTTGATGCACAACAAGTCACAGCTATTAGATCAGCTTTAACTGAGAATTTAGTATTAATTACTGGCAATCCTGGGACTGGTAAAACATTAATAACTAATGAAATTATTGACCAATTAGCTAAAAAATATGATCATAACGATATAGCAATTTTAACTCCGACTGGTCGAGCAACAATTAATATTAATATAAAGCAAGAAAATATGAAGGCCCAAACTATTCATAGTTTTTTGCGTTGAGATCAAGAAAGTAACAGATTTTTTACTAATGAAGATTCAACCTCTGATATTAGTATTTTAATTATTGATGAGTTTTCAATGGTGTCATTGGATTTATTTTATAATCTTTTAAAAGGTATATCAAAATATACATTAACTAAAATTATCTTAGTTGGTGACAAGGATCAATTGCCGGCCATCGGCAGTGGCTACTTAATTAAAGATTTTATTGAGAATAATATTTTTAAAACTATTATTTTAACTAATATATATCGTCAATCTGGAAACTTTGATATTGTTAAAGATGCTTTAAAAATAAATGAAGGGGTATTTCCGGATTTTGAATCAAAAAATTCTGAATTTTATCCAACAAATCGCCTTGAACTTAAAAATAAATTAATTAAAAAGATTGAAGAATTATTAGCTCAAGGCTATACAAAAAAAGACATAGCTATTCTTAGCCCAATATATCGTTATGAAACTGGTATTGATGAAGTTAATGAGGCTCTTATTAGTTATTTTAGAAATAAAGAAAAACCTGAAGTCGCTAAATATCGCGAAAGGACATTAGCAATTAATGATAAAATTATCAACCTAGTTAATGATTCTAAATTGAAAGTTTTTAACGGTGAAATAGGTTATATTTCGAAATTTATATATGCTAAATCAACAACAAAAAAGGAACCTATTTTATCACACATTTCCATTGAATTTGATAGTGATGACAAAGTGGTTACCTTACCAAGAGCCTATTTCTTTGAAAATACTTATTCAGCCTATTGTACAAGTGTTCACAAATATCAAGGTAGTGAGTGCAAGGCTGTAATTGTAATTTTATTCTCAGAAGCCAAAAAATTATTAAGTAAAAAATTAATATATACAGCAATAACAAGAGCAAAGCAATATAGTGTTATTATAGGCGAAAAAAGTGCGCTAGAATTTGGTATTGCAAATGATGATGATTCCAAAAGAATTACTAATATTCAATATCTATGAATGAAAAATCATAAATAACAAATATTTTGTTTTAATTTTTAATTATTTAAGGAGAAATTATGAAATTAATTGTTGGATTGGGAAACCCAGGTGTTGAGTATGAGAGAACGAGACATAATGTAGGTTTTATGGTTATTGACAAACTTGCCGAGAAATTAGAATGTCCCCTAAAGGAAAAAAAGTTTAATGGAATTTTTTATAAGGATAGTGAAATAATTTTAGCTAAACCCTTGACATATATGAATAATAGTGGCGAATTTATTAAAGCAATTTGCGATTATTTTGAAATAATGATCGACGATATCATTGTCGTTTATGATGATATGGATACCGAACTTGGCAAAGTTACTATTAGACAATCAGGCTCTTCAGGAGGCCATAATGGCATTAAGAGCATTATAAACCATCTAGGCACCCAAGATTTTAAACGTTTAAAAGTGGGGATTGGTAGAAAGGAAAACGCTATTAACTTTGTTTTAGGAAAATTTAGTTATAGTGATTCATTGGTAATTGAAAAAGTTATTGATGCAGCATCTGATGCCTTAATTCAATTTATTAGTAATGATATTCGTTATGTTATGAATAACTATTCAGGTAAAATTTATGGAAAATAAGTTAATTGAATTAAGACAAAAATTTTTTAATGAATTTATTAATAACCTTGTTTCATTGGATGAAACCTTTATCCTTGGCATTAGTGGTGGACCTGATTCAATGTGACTGCTCAATCTTATGAAAAATCAAAAAATTATTGTTGCTTGTGTTAATTATAATAAGCGTGAGGACTCATGAAAAGATGAAAAAATAGTTCGAGATTTTTGCTATAAAAATAACATCGTATGCGAAATTTTTTCAATAGAAAAATCAAATGATCATATTGGTAATTTTCAAAAAATAGCACGTGATCAAAGATATGCATTTTATAAAAAAATTTATGATAAATATAAGGCTAATTATTTAGTTCTTGCGCATCACAAGGATGATTGTCTTGAAACATTCTTATTTCAGAAGCAAACTTTTAGACACCCAAAACAATATGGAATAATGCCATTAAATAAAATTAATAACATGAATATTTTTAGACCGATGATTAATTTGTGATATAAAGATGAAATTTTAGCATTCTGTAATCAATTTGCGATACCATATGCTATTGATTATACAAATAATTTGCCTATATATACTAGAAATAAAATTAGAATTGGACTAAAAAAATGTTCTTCCTTACAAAAAGATGAATTATTTCTAAAATTAAAATTCTTGAATAAAGAATTAGAGAAAAAACAAAATCTTGTAAATAATGAATTTAAAAAGTTTAGGGAATCTAATTACAATTATAAAATTCTAAATTTTGATCATTGTTATATTAATGAAATTTTATTTGAATATTTGCACGCTAATGTTAAGGATATTAAAATTTCATTAAATAAATTAAATTCATTTAAAAAGTTTATTATGTCCCAAAAAAATTTTAAAGGTTTTAAAATTAATGATGAAGTAATTATCTATAAGAAGCAAACGTCTCTAAAAATTTGTAAAAATTAATTTTTATTTTATAATTTTGCTAATAAATTATATTAAATTACTATAGAAAGGAGTTTTATATGGGAAATAAAAATAACTCTCCACAACCGAAAGAAAAGAAAAAAATTGGATTATTTGGAATAGTTGGGATTTTTATTGCTATTGTTGCCTTTATAGTTCTTGTTTTAATTGCAGTTGATCAAATTCGTGCTGCTTCAATCAAATACGAGAATCTAGGTTTTTTAGAAAAAGTCGTAAGAGAAACAGCAAAAAGTCAAACTGATGGTCTTTATGTTTCGCAATGATTAGAAAATACTTATTCTGATACTTTAAATATTACAGTTAATGGAACCCAGAATGAATTGCAATTTTTGCTTGGTCGAAAATTTTATCCCTTTTCATCTTATTCATTTACGATTAACTTAAGTGGATTATTAGAAAGGGAATTACCATCTTCATTAATTTCATGAACAAATACTAAAACATATTATGAAGCTCTTAGTGCCATAACTTCAACAAGTGGTGGTATTTCTGGCTCATTTAGTTCAGCGCCAATTCCACAGGCCGGCATCTTCGAAAAATACATAAGTCCAGCAATTAATGTGATCTTCTTCGGAATTATTATTATTGCTATTGTATTTAGCTTAAAATCAATGTCAAGAAGAGGATTGGGCGGTGATTTTGGTATAGGTAATAAATCATTAGCACAAAGAGTATATTCAAATAAAAAATTCTCAGATATAGCCGGAAATGAGGAAGTTAAGGAAGAAGTTAAAGAATTAGTTGATTATTTAAAAAATCCTAATAAATATGATGCTGCGGGTGCCAGAATCCCTAAAGGTATTTTACTTGGAGGCCCTCCAGGAACTGGTAAAACCTTAATTGCAAAAGCTACAGCAGGGGAAGCTAATGTGCCTTTCTTCTTTATTTCTGCTTCGAATTTTGTGGAAATGTTCGTTGGTCTTGGGGCCAAACGTGTTAGAGATATGTTTGAAGAAGCAAGAAAACATGCACCTGCAATTATATTTATCGACGAATTGGATGCTGTGGGTAGATCGCGGGGCGCTGGAATTGGTGGCGGAAATGATGAAAGAGAACAAACTCTTAACCAATTGCTAGTAGAAATGGACGGCATTAAGGAAAATAGTGGAATTTTAATTATGGCAGCAACTAATAGAACTGATGTTCTTGATCCTGCCTTATTAAGACCTGGTCGTTTTGATAGAACTATTACTGTCGGACTTCCTGATATTAAAGAAAGAGAACAAATCCTAATATTACATGCGAGAGGGAAAAGAGTTGATCCTAAAATTAGTTTCTCACAATTGGCTAGAAGAACTCCTGGATTTTCGGGTGCACAACTCGAAAATGTAATTAATGAGGCTTCATTATTGAGTGTTAGAGAAAGAACTCTATTTATTACTTTAGAACAAATTGATGAAGCTATTGATAGAGTTATGTCGGGTCCTGCTAAGAAATCAAGAACAATTTCTGAAAAAGAAAATATAGCAGTTGCGTATCATGAAGCGGGACATGCCGTTGTTGGAATTAAAATGAAAGGCGGCAATAAGGTACAAAAGATTACCATTATCCCTCGTGGTCAGGCAGGTGGATATAATTTAATGATGCCTGAGGAAGAAAAATACAATCGTTCAAAATCAGAGTTAATTGCTATTATTACTTCATTTATGGGTGGCCGTGTCGCCGAGGCAATTATTTATGGAAAGGAAAATGTGTCAACTGGTGCTAGTGATGATATTGCTAAGGCAACATCTATTGCACGTAGAATGGTTACTGAATGAGGTTTATCTGATTTAGGTCCTATTAAGTATGAGGAAGATACATCAAATCCATTTTTAGGGCGTGATTATATGAAAAATGCTTCCTTTTCAAACAAGGTCGGCCAAGAAATTGATGAACAAATTCGCAAAATTATTCTTACAGCAGAACGCGAAGCACATAAAATTATTTCAGAGAATCGCGATTTATTAGAGTTAATTAAAGACGCACTTATTATTAAAGAAACAATCGTTGCTGAGGAAATTGAATATATTGCTGAAAATATGAAATTACCAGAAGGGCTAAGCAAAACAAAAGAACAATTAAAAGTAGATTATTCAGAAGTTGATTTTAATAATTTATTTAATGAAGTTTCAGGAGCTAAAAAAATAACTGAGGATAAATATAAAAACGACTTAGCAAAGGAACTTGCAAAACATGATGTTCCATTGGATGATAATTTGTCTGGTAATGATGAAAATGATGATAATAATTAAAATTGAATAACTTTTTATTTAAAATCCCAATAGACAATAACATGGTGTCTTTTGGGATTTTAATTTAATAATTTGTCATATGTGTTATATTAAGTGTCTTTTTTAGCTTTAATTTGTTTATGTAATTGTTATATATTATAATTTAGTTAATTATAAATTACTGTATAGATAATGTAAATTAAACACGCAAAGGAAGAAAAGATTATGAAGAAGAGTTTATTAAAAATATTATTGCCCTTAACAAGTATCGGAATTGTTCCTGTTTTAGCAGTTTCATGCTCTAATTCTGAAAAACAATTATTAGAAAAAGAAATTGAAAATGTTAATAAAACTATCAAAGAGGATAAAAGTTTAACTGCTGAAACAAAAGTTTTATTAGCGCAAAGTGTTACAAAGACAAGAAATTTATTAGCTCAAGCGAAGTCAGATGCAGAAATTAAACGAATAAAGGATGCATTTATTAATGAAATTAATGAGATTAAATTAAAAAACAAACAACAACCAACACCTAAACCAGATGACAAACCAGGCGATAATCCAAGTGCTCCTATTGATGAAACAAAAAAAGAAAATCAAGTAATTAAGAAATTAAAAGATATCTTTGAGGTTAGTGAAGAAAATAAAACTAAATATGGTGCTAAATTATTAAATAAAGAAGTTTGATTATGATATGGCAGAAAAGATAAAAATATAGTTGTAACACAACAAGGTAAGAATCCTAATTGAAGCAAGCCACAACAAGTAATTTTTAGTATAAAGTCATCTGATACATTTGATGGAACACAACTTGTTAATGCTAAAGATTCTACATATGAAGGAAAAAAAGGAAAAGCGTTACAATCAAGATTAGATTATAAAATAATTAATAAACAAGAAAAAGAAGATGATAAAAAACAAAATAAACTAATTGAGTTTGAAGTTGTTGTAGAATACAAGGCGGCAACATTTAATAAGAATGGAAATCATACAATATCAGATATATCTAATACTTCTACTATAAAGTTTTCTATAGCAAAACCTTTAGAAGACCCAAAAGTAAAATCTGTTGATGAATTTATAAAGACTACTATAGGTAAATTTAAATTAAATAATGATTATTCAAAGAAATCAACCTTAAAGGATGATTTAAAACAAAAAAAGATTGATTTGTGATATTCATATAGCTCACATGCAATTATTTATACAGAAGTAAATCAACATCCTAACTGGAGGGATGTAAAATCAACTGACAATGTATTGTTATCTGAAAGCAATATTGAGTGAAATAAAGACGGAAAGAACTATCAACTTGCAAACCCTTCTAACCCAACATACATTAGTAAAAATAAAACAAAAATCAGTAGCAAACTTGATTATGAAGTTAATGAAAAAGACAATAAATTTACTTTAATAATTAAATATAAAGGTGCTGAATTTGTTAAAAATGGTGTTCCTATTATTGGCAATGAAGTTGTTTCTTCTGAAATAGAAATTGCTTAAAATAAAAAGAAAATAGAGGGAATTTCCTCTATTTTTATTAGTCTTAAATATTCTAAATATCGCCGGAATTTATTAATTGTTTTTTAATATCATTAATAAGTTTTTTAGAAAAAATACCCCTTTTTAATCTACTTTGTTCTTCTAAAAAATCAAGTTCATTATAGATGCGATAAATCAATTTTAAAGGATAATTTAACTTGGTTATCGATTCTTTAAAGTCAATTCAGTCAATAACGTTAAACTCATCATCGTTGTAACATTTAATATCAAGGTCAAAGTCAATGTATTTAATGATATTATCCTCAATAAAAAAAGGGCTAGCTAAATTAACATAAATATTGTTTGGTCTATCATCATTAAGAGTTATCGAAGCATTATAAAATTTATTTTTGGCAAAGAAAAACAAAATAGGTTTTGAAACTAGCCAGTTGATATTTGATTCTTGCACTTTTGTTTTCATTAATAAAACAACAACAAAATCATCAAGATTAGCTATGATTTTACACCCTTCATATTGTCGATATAATGTGCCATCATACTTAAAAGCTTGAACAGAAACTAGCTGACCCATTTGATATAGTTTCTTAGGTTTTCTTGATTCTAATTTTGATATATTTTCTTGTTTTGCTAAATCATGAAAACTCTTAATCTCATTATTAGAGCTCATGTATCCTCATTTTTAAATAATTAATATATGTATAAGAAACTAATTTTACTTAGTTAGTTATCATAAAAATTATAAACAAAAGTTACTAAAAACCATCTTTTTTAAAAAATATGCAAGAAGGTTTTATACAATTTTATTTATGAGATTAAGACATAATAAAAACGCATTAAGCACTCTCGAAAATAGCGAATTTTATATTAACCAATTCCCTTATACACCTAAAAAGGATGCTGTTGTTGAGATTGGTATGGGAAAGGGCAAGATGCTTTCAGAATTAGCACTATGTCATCCGGAAAATGAATATATAGGTATAGAGAAATACTCGACCCCAGCATTATCAGCGCTCAAAAAGATTGAACAAAAGTCTTTAAAAAATATGAAGATAATTGTGGGTGATGCTGCTAAACTTAATGAAATTATTGCCGATAAGGTAAAAACAATTTGGCTAACTTTTTCTGATCCATGGCCTAAAAAAAGGCATTTTAAGAGGAGACTAGTTTATAAAACTTTTTTAGAGCAATATAAATCTGTTCTTGATAAGGAAGGCAAAGTTTATTTTAAGACTGATAATAATGGGTTATATGAATTTGCATTGGAACAATTAAAGGAATTTAACGCTGATATAATTTATCATACGTCGGATTTACATAATTGTAATTATCAAATTGAAAATAAATTGACTGATTATGAAGAAAAATTCAGAAATGAAGGCAAAAAAATTTATTTTATTGCTTTTAAATTTTAAACCATAAAAAGTTTATGGTTTTTTTATGCCTTTAATTTTTATGTCTTTTTTGATATAATTAATATATTACTTTGTAATATATTATAGGAGTAAATATGCTTAATGATGAAGAAAAAAAACTAGATGAACTAAAAATGAGCCAGGAAAAAAGCAAAGAGGAAACAATAGATGATTTTTATGCAGTTAGCGATGAAATTAAAAGAGTTTTTGATGACGAGCCAAAAGAAACAATAGATGATGAAGAGGAATATATTCCCCAAAATAATGAAAGCTATGTTGTCCAAAGTCAAATTCTAGATAGTGAAGTAAACGGACTAAGACCAGCTGATCTTGCAACGGTTATGAAGAGTTCGTTTCTTGAATATGCAATGAGTGTTATTGTTGCAAGGGCTTTACCTGATGCAAGGGATGGACTAAAGCCAGTTCATCGTAGAATATTATATGGTATGAGCGAATTAGGGATGTTTCATAATGTGCAACATAAAAAATCTGCTCGTATTGTTGGGGATGTGTTGGGTAAATATCACCCTCATGGTGATAGTTCAGTTTATGAAGCAATGGTTAGAATGGCTCAAGATTTTTCTTTGAGATATCCTTTAATTGATGGCCATGGTAATTTTGGTTCTATTGATGGCGATTCTGCTGCGGCTATGCGTTATACAGAAGCAAGGATGTCAAGGATTGCAGGCGCTATGGTTGATGGCATTAAGAAGAATACTGTTGATTTTATTGATAACTATGATGGGACAGAAAAAGAACCAGTAGTATTGCCTTCTAGATTTCCTAATTTATTAGTTTCTGGTTCATATGGTATTGCTGTTGGTATGGCAACAAGTATCCCACCTCATAATTTAAATGAGGTTATCGATGGTGTTTGTGCATTGGCAAAAAACCCTGATATTACAATAAGTGAATTAATGGAATATATTCAAGGGCCAGATTTTCCAACTGGAGGGATAATTTTTGACAAAGAAGGTTTAATACGCGCCTATGAAACAGGAGTTGGCCGTGTTACTATACGTTCAAAGGCAACTATTCAGGAATTGAGTAACGGCAAATCTAAAATTATTATTACAGAAATTCCATACGGTAAAAATAAAGCAAGCTTAATTGAAAGTATAAATCATTTAATTAAGGATAAAAAAATTGAAGGAATTTCCGATTTTCGTGATGAATCAAACCGTGATGGTATAAGAATTGTAATCGAAATTAGGAAGGCATATGTCCCAGAAGTTATTTTGAATAAATTATTTAAATTAACAGAATTTCAAACTAGATTTTCATTTAATATGGTAGCTTTAGTTAATAATGAACCGCAAAAACTTAATTTAAAAACTGCTTTAGAAGTATATTTAAAACACCAAATTAATGTTCTTACAAGAAGATTGCAGTTTGATTTAGAAAAAGATTTAGCAAGAGCTCATATTTTGGAAGGCCTTAAAATTTGCGTTGAAAATATCGACCGTGTAATTGAAATTATAAAGAAATCAAAAACTGATGTAGAAGCACAAACAGAATTAAGTAATAAGTTTAATTTAAGTGAAATTCAAACTAAGGCCATTGTTGATATGAGACTTGGCAGATTAACTGGATTAGCTATTACTAAGATGAATGAAGAGCTGGCATTAGTTCACGAAAGAATTGGCGAATATCAAAGAATATTGGGCGATAAAAATGCTTTAATTGATCTAATAATAAAAGAGTTAAACGAAATCAAAGAAGCATATGGAGATAGCCGTAAAACGCAAATTAATTGAGATGAAGCCTCTGATATTAATAATGAGGATTTGATTCCTAGAAAGGACGTTGTCATTACTGTTACTACAAATGGCTATTTAAAACGTTTAGATTTAGATGAGTACAAAGAACAAAACCGTGGTGGCGTTGGTGTTTCAACTGCTAAAACCTATCAAGACGATGATATTCAAGACATTCTGGTAGCTAATACACATACTGATTTATTGATATTTACTACTGGAGCTAAGGTTTATCGTGTAAGAGGATATGAAATCCCAGTGGGGACTAAGCAATCAAAAGGTACACCAATTATTAATATCATTGGTGCTTTAAGTAGTGATGAACGTGTTATAAAAATATTAAGTGTTGATGATAGCGACTATGATAAAAATAAATTCTTAGTAACTGTAACTAAGAAGGGAATTATTAAAAAATCACATTTATCATTATATAAATTAATTAATCGAAACGGAAAACTAGCATTTGGATTGCGGGATGGAGATAGTCTTGTCGAGGCACTAGTTGCGACTGATAATGAGGACATCTTTATAGCAGCCAATAATTCAAAATTATCACGTTTTGAGGCGGCTGATATTAATTCAAAAGGTAGATTAGCAGCTGGCGTTGTGGGAATAAAATTAGGAGAAAATGAAAAGGTAGTTTCTGCTTCGACCTCGAGCGAGGGAAATTATATTTTTAGTCTTGGTGCAAGTGGATATGGAAAATTAAGCCTTGTTGATTCATTTAGAAAAACAAAAAGAAATTCAAAGGGTGTTTTAGCTTTAAATGAAGGAAAGGCTGGCGAACTTGCTTACTCAGCAACTGTAAAAGGAACTGAGGATATAATTGTTATAACCGACGAGGGTGTTACAATTAGATTTTCACTAAAAGCCGTAAGTATTACTGGAAGAAATGCAAAAGGAGTTAAATTAATCGATCTAAAGAAGAGAAATTCTTCTATTGTTGCAGTGGCAAAAGTAATTAACGAAACAGGCGAGGAAAATGAAACACGTCAATTGACTGATACTGAATTAAAAGATATTACCAGTGATGTTGATCTTGATATTCAAAATGAAGAAAAGACCAATAATAATGAATAAAAATTGTTTAAATAAAAAATATAATATTAAATTAGTTAGTCAAAATATTATAAAATATTAGATGTATTTAAACCAAGCACAAAATAAATCTTTTGTTGTTATATATTAAATACGCATAGTTGCAAGTAAAAGTCCATTTTAGGACTTTTTTATTACTTTTTCAGTGCTTTTATAATGCCTATGTTAATTATGCTATAATTTCACTATAAAATGAATAAATCAATCAGATTAAGAATTAAAATCAATAAAATCTAAGGGATAAAAAGGCCACTTTTTTGTGGCCTTTTCTTTTAATTTACGGAGGAACTTTATGTCTAAAAATAGGAGAATTTTATTATCAATAGGGTTAATTTCACCATTAATTACCATTCCTGTGATATCAATTTCATGCAGTCAGGATGGAAAAAAAGATTTAAAAAAAATTAAGAATTTATTAAAAACTTCTGTTGAGGAAACAAACAGAATCTTTAGTGCAAATAAGGCATCGCTAGCTTTTAGCTTCGAAGAAGAGGAAGTTTATCAAAAGGCTATAGATAAAGCTATGGACATTTTAAAAAACAGTAGTGATTTAATTATGATAGAATCTACTACTAATCATATGGAAATAGCAAAAAATGAAATAGAATCTAAAATTGCTAATTTGTCAAAAAAATCTGATCAAGAGTTGCTTAAATTAGCGGAATCGTATACAAGATTTAGTTATCCAAGTATAGAAAATACTACATTAGCACAAGCTGATTTGAGCAAAATTATTAAGATTTTGCCCAAGACTTTTGAATTTAGTCAATACAAGGCTGTTAAAAACGAAGAAACTAATGACATTACCTTTATATATCGACTACAAAAGAAAAATACCAATATAAGACATGAAAAAAATAAATTTTTCATTCTAACTGGATGAAAAAAAGGTATGAATCAAATAAACAAAGAATTAGAAGAAAAAACAAAATTAGATGAGAACCTTACAAAGTTAAAGATAAGATTTAATAATGAAAAGGCTTATCAAAACGTACTTACGAATGTATCAATTAATAATTTTGAAAATAGGCCTAACTTTGTTGTTTCGGAATATGATAAAAATTTGTATAATTTTGAACTTTCTAATCTAGTTAAGGTATCTGATAATGAATATAAAATTGATATTCTATTATATTCAAATACAGACAAAAAAATAAGTAAAAAGATAACCAAAACAATTGATAAAGAAAGATATGCGCATCCTTCTTCTATTAATCCTCATAATTTAACACAAGAAAAGCAAAAAGAATTTTTAGTTGCACAACTTAAGAATGTTCTTGTTTATCCTTATTATTCAAAAGATAAAACATTTATCGAAAAGGGCGATTATGCAAAATTAACTAATAAATCTTATTGATTAACAACAAAGAATCATCAATTACAATATGTTTTTAAAGATATAAAAGAAGAAAACGATATTAAAAAAATAACTATCGAAGTTTCCTTTGCTGATTGAAGCAAAAGCCCTATGATTTCATATGACGTGCAATTTGATTTGAATAAATTAGGCATTGAAGAATTAAATAATATAAGAAAGCAAAAAGGCCAAGAACCCCTTGAAGATATTCAAGCTCCAACTAATACCATTGAAAATAAACAATATAAACAAATAAAATTAGTCGATTTTAAGGAAACACCTTCTGATGAATATCTAACTAGTGATAATGGTTTTAAAAGAATTCATGATAAGGCTTTGAAGAATCTTAAATCAAAAGAATTAGTTTTAATAAATAATGAAATTAAAGAAAAAATTTTAAAAGATGGTGAAAAATTTATAGCAGCCCAACATTTTGAATTTAACAAAAAAACTTATCAAATTGATTCAGAATTATTCTTTTACAATTACACCCAAACCTTTATTAATACACAAAATGTTCTAATATTTTCAAAGCCAGTTATTGAAAACAAAAAAATTAAATCAATAAAAGTAAGTTTGGGCAGCTTAACTGATGTTCTGAATAAAGATTATGCAAGAATAAGCTCAACAAGAGTTCAAATTAATGATGAAAAAACAGCAGAAGAGGATATAAAAAGACTTCAATTAACTGAAGAAATAAAAGCAAGAGGTTTTGATAAAAAACTTAAATATAATGGTAGTTTTACCAAGGAAAATTTTAATCTTGACAATTTAGTTTATGAAATAAATGTACCTGAAGGATTTGAAATAATTAAACCTACAAAATTCGATGTTAAGACCAAAAAGTCTAAGACAAAAATTTCTGTAATTGTTCGATACAAAAAAAATAATATTGAATCCTTTGCTTTTGTTACTGTATTTGAAGTTAATTAGCATAAAATTTTGTTAGAAATAAGTAATTTAAAAATTTATATAAATAAAATTCTAGGTTTTTACTACCTAGATTTTTATTTATAGTTTATAAACACGAAAGTAAAAAAAGTCTTAATTTTGAGCCGTGTTGATTTTATTAGAGACTAGAAACTATTTTTGCAATATGTTAAAATACACTTATTTTTTTAGATACATAATTAATTTTGTTTCTAATTATTCTAATAATTGGATAAACTGCAAATATAGCAAATGTATAAATTGGTATTTCAACTAAACTCTTAAATATGATAGGTACCATAAAGAAGAAGTAATATTCACTATGTTTTCATGTCCCGCTTCGGAAACGGTTATGATAGTTAATGTATGCATACGGACCTCATAATCATCTAGTTATGATTAGTATTCCAAATACAGTTAATAAAATATTGAATAATAGAAACATTGCATATTTAACGTGGACATTTCTTGTTACTAAATATGTTATTAAGAATGCTTCCGATATTATTCATATAGATGCTATTCCAAATGTAGATATGCCTATAACAGCGTTGATTGATAGTTTTCTTTTTCTTTTTAGAGACCCCTCACTAATTGGTAGGGAATTATATTCTTTTAGTAGGATTAAAATAAAAATTGTTGTAATAATGGTTAGAAAAATAAAACCCATTGCTCATGTTGCAGTTTCGTTTTTTTTATTTAATCCCCTCATAAAATATCCAGCAAGAAAAGCTATTAAAATAGGAACAATCGCATACTCAGGCATCCATGTTGATATTCCAAAGATCAGTTGATTAATCGTATCACACAATAAACCAATAATTGCCCCTTTTCAAGGCCCAAGCGCAAGACCAAAAATAATAAAAACTGCATATGTTATTGAAATGTTAAAAGCACCAATAAATACAAATTTTTCTATGGCTGCGGACACCATATATAATGATAATAATAGACCAAAAAGTGCTATTTCAAAAATTGAAAACCGATAGGTTTTAGTTTTGATATTTCTATGTATATCTTGAACTCAATTTATAAAGAAAGCACATACCCCCTTAATCATGATTTTTAAGATTAATTAATTATAGCAAATATAGAAATTAAGCTAGTAAATTATTAAAATCCTTAAATAGTTTCGCCCATTAAAAATAGAACTATAAAAAAGTTAATAAAACTGTTTTGAATTTGTTTAAAATGCTAAATTTTGCTCATAATTCTAAAATCAGGAAAAAAGCAAATAATAAATTCCAAGAAGGCCAAATAATGCAGGAAGATGATTTAATTAAAAAAGAAAGAGAAATTAATAATACGCAAAATTTCACAGAATCTCACGGCAAATAATCTTCAAAACCTGAAAATAAAGGCAATGATTTAGATAACTTAATTATTGATGATAGCAATGAAAAAGGCGATTTTAAGGATATTCAATCTAGCATGATTGGTTAAAAAATAAAAATGTTGGTGATGATGAAACACAAAAAAGGTAATGGTAGACAGGACTTATAACAAAGTTAAGCGGAATTAAAAAGCGTATCACAAAAGCAAGATGTCCCAACATCGAGTATTGACTTATGTGCTGCGAAAATAAAAAAAATCAAAGAAAATGAAAAATGATTATGCAAAAAAGCAATTAGCTTAAAACCTTTTCTAAACCTGAATTGAATACTTTAAATTAAAATTATTGAAGATTTGTAAGATAAAATTGCAATTTAACTAAAAAAGAGTGCCACAAAAAGGTAATAGCAAATGTGAAGTATTAATAAAGGAATTAGGATGATTTTGGAATCATCCTATTTTTTATATTGATGGCTTAAACCAGCATACTCAATTGATAAAGCAAAGAATAACTTTTATTTATAAAAAACAGAATTTTTTGATATTTTGTTAATAAATTTCACAAAAAAAAAAAAAAAACTATGGTGTAATTTAGTAAATTGATAAACATTTTAAGGGGAAATTTATGAAAAAATCTAACAAAATTTTATTAACATTAGCAAGCATTTCAATACCTTTTATAACAGCTGCAACTGTTATTTCTTGCAGTTCAAATAATGATAATAAACCTAGCAATCCTAAAATAGATGATCAAAAGAAACCGCAAGATCCTAAAAAGAAAGAAGAAGGCAAAGAACAAGAAAAGAAACCAGAAATTAAACATTTAGGAAAAACCCTTCCAGAAGGTAGAACAGAAGATGAGGACACTAAAGATACTCTTGTATCACCATCTCTCCCAGAAGTTACACCAGATCCAAAAGAAGATGAATTGCTAAGCAACTTGACAGATGAAGAAATAGAAGAAATGTTTAAATTAGAATCATTACAAAAAAGTTTACAAGAGATTGAAACACAAATCAAAGAAAAGGATTTGATTGAACTTTTTAATTCTCTTAAAGAAAAGGGTTTAATCAAAACACCTGATACTAAAAAAGATGATATAACACCAAAAATTAGTCCAGAAGCACAAGAAATACAAAATGAAATTAAGGTTAACGAAGATGAAATCGATAAAAAAATCGTCGAACTTGAAATTATTTCTAAATCAGAATTGAATGATTTAGAAGCAACTATTGAAGATGCAGATGAACAAATTGATAATTTAACTCAAAGTAAGGCTGACGATGTTGATAATGCTAAGGATTACGAAGAGCTAAAAAAAGAATATGAAGATTTAAAAACAAAGAGTCAACAGAGAAAGCAAAAAGTTGAAGAATTATTAAACTACAAGGCAGATAAACCTGAGTTTGCCAATCAAATAGCAGAATTAGAGCAAGAAAGAACTGATGCGGACACTCAAATTAAGCAACTTATGGAATATTTAAATGATAATGATTTTAATAATAAAAATATTAATGATTTAATTAAAGTCTTTGAAAAAAATAAACAAGAAATTGATAAAAGAATTAATATATATAAACACCTTTCAATAGCTAATGCCATAGTAGAAGATATCAAAAAGGAAATAGAAAAATTAGAAAAATCTCCTAATAAAGATCCTGAAGATGAAGAGTTAAAAACACAATTAAATAATAAAATGAAAACTTTAAATAAATTAAGTGAAGAAATTGAAGATTTAATTGCAAAGGTATTTCAAAAAGAAATAGAACTTGAACTAAATTTGTAGGTAGCACAAAAAAATTTTAATAAGATGATTTTGTAGTCATCTTATTTTTTATATTAATGGCTTAAACCAGTAGACTTAATTGATAAAACTAAGAATAACTTTTATTTATAAAAACAGAATTTTTTGATATTTTGTTGATAAATTTCACAAAAAAAAAAAAAAAACTATGGTGTAATTTAGTAAATTGATAAACATTTTAAGGG